>CAUZJF010000194.1:0-4966 GCA_963579975.1 Dehalococcoidia bacterium | reverse complement strand
CCTGAAACACCACTCGCACCCCCGCTTTAGCTGGTCCTGTCTACGCGGTGCGCTGTCGCCTACCCGAATACGCAAATGGTCACAATAGACACAACTGAACCACGCTGGTACATCGTCCATACGTACTCGGGCCAAGAGGATCGGGTAAAGACGAATCTTGAACTCCGAGTCGCGACCATGGACGTCCAGGACAAAATCTTCGAGGTCGTGATTCCCACCGAGGAGGAGATCGAGATCAAGGGCGGTCAACGCACGCCGGTGCACAAGCGGGTCTTTCCCGGCTACATCATCGTGCGGATGATGATGGACGACCAGAGTTGGTACGTGGTGAGAAACACCCCTGGAGTTACGGGGTTCGTGTCGGCCGAAGACGAACGAGAAGGCAGACCCAAGCCTGTCCCTTTGGAGGACGATGAGGTCGAAGCGATCTTGAAGCGGATGGAGTCGGCCGAGCCTCGCGTGAAGGTCGGCTTCGAGAAGGGACAGACGGTCCGGATTACCGACGGGCCCTTCCTAGACTTCATGGGTTCGGTCGACGAGATCTACCCCGACCGGGTCAAGGTCAAGGTACTGGTTTCCTTCTTTGGACGTGAGACTCCTGTAGAGTTGGACTTCTTGCAGATAGAGAAGACGTAAAGGGGACGCGAATTGGCCCGTAAGGTTAAGGCTCTCATCAAACTGCAGATCGAGGCTGGTAAGGCGACGCCCGCCCCTCCGGTTGGTCCGGCCCTGGGGCAGCACGGCGTGAACATAATGGCGTTCGTCAAAGAATATAACGAGAAGACCGCGTCGCAGGCCGGCAACGTGATTCCGGTGGTACTGACCGTCTTTGAGGACGGTTCATTCACTTTTGTGACTAAGACACCGCCGGCATCGGCGCTTCTGAGGCAGGCCGCCGGGGTAGAAAAGGGAAGCGGCAACCCACTGGTGGAAAAGGTCGGCAGCGTGCCCCGGACCAAGATCAAGGAAATAGCCGAGAAAAAGCTCGAGGACCTGAACGCCGTCGATATCGAGGCCGCGATGCGGATTGTCGAAGGGACGGCGCGGAGTATGGGCATACAGGTGGAGGCCTGATGGTAGCAGCAGGAAAGCGATTCCGCGAAGCGCAAGCTCTCGTCGAGCCCGAGAAGGAGTACGAGCCTGACCAGGCTGTCTCGTTGTTGAAAAAGACGGCGACGGCCAAGTTCGACGAGACTGTCGAACTTCACATCCGGACGGGATCCGACCCGCGGCATGCGGACCAGCTAGTCAGGGGCGTAGCAGTGCTGCCCCACGGTGTCGGGAAGCCTGTGAGGGTCGCTGTGTTTACCGATGGCGAGGGCGTGACGCTGGCGGAGCAGGCGGGCGCCGATCACGTCGGAAGCGACGACCTTATCAAGAAAATCGAGGGTGGATGGGTCGAATTCGATGTCTCGATAGCGACGCCCGACATGATGGGCAAGGTTGGCCGGTTGGGCCGTATCCTGGGTCGAAGGGGCCTTATGCCGAACCCACGGTCAGGAACGGTGGTCCAGGCTCAGGACCTTGCCAGGGCAATCGACGAAGCGAAGAAGGGCAGGGTAGAGTACCGGCTGGACCGGACAGCCCTGATTCACGTACCGATTGGCAAGGCGAGCTTCGAGGAGCACCAGCTTCTGGACAACCTGACCGCGGTCATGGACAACGTCACTCGGGCCCGGCCCAGCGGAGTCAAGGGCCAGTTCATTAGAGCAGTGTATCTCACCAGCACAATGGGGCCGAGCGTCAAAATGGATGTTGCCAGCGCGTCGGCTCTCAGGATAGAATAGTACGACCAGCCGCAGACAGTGGGCCCTGGTCTCGGACCGGATCAAAATGCCAGCCCACCGAGGCGAAAAGCCGAACTCCGGCCTTGACCGGAGTTCGAGCGTTAGCCCGAGCTGTGGCTCGGGCTTTTTCTGTTTTATAGGCATGTAGGAGATTTAGAGTGCCCACCGAGAGAAAAGTAAAATCCGTGGAGACGCTGAGCAAGCTGCTGAGCGATTGCACCATCGCTATCTCCACCGACTTCACAGGGATGAGCGTCGGCTCGATGACTGATCTCAGGCGCGCTTTGCGGGACAACGGAGTGCAATACAAGGTCATCAAGAACAACCTTCTCTACCTGGCCGCCGACGACGCCGGCAAGCCTCTGGTCAAGGACATTGTCGAGGGGGCGACTGGAATGGCGTTCGGGTTCGACGACCCGACAGTACCGGCCAGGGCGATCGCCGAGTTCATACGGGCCAGCAGAGCGCCCCTGAGCATCCGGGGAGCAGTGCTGGACGACCGCGTGCTTGAAGCGGCAGAGGTCGATAGCCTGGCGCAGTTGCCGTCCAAGGACGTGCTGGTCGCCCGTCTCCTGGGGCAGCTTCTAAGTCCGGTCACGTCCCTGGTGTACGTACTGAACGGTCCGGTATCGGCGCTTGCCAGAGTTCTTCATGCGGCGGCGGAAGCAAAAGGCAACGAAGATACCACGACAGATGTCGAGGAGCCGGTCGCCGAAACCGACGGTGGTCCTGACGAACAGTCGGAATCTGACGCTGGTTCCGACGAACCGGCGGAAGAGTCTGACCCCAATTGATCTATCGAGTATTGCCGACAACCAAGTAAAAACGACAGCGGGGCCGACAAACCTACAGCTACGGCTTCGAGCTCTGTTGGGGCTTGTTCCGCCGGTCTCCAACACATCACTAATCAGCATGGATACGTGCTTATGACAACGATTCCGCTTTCGAAGGATGTCCTCAGGGCTACATTGCCCCAAGACCAGTTAGATGGTCAACAAACAAACGAATATGCAGAGTTGAAACGGTTGATTAACCAGGCCGGACTGCTAGAAAGGCAACTCCCTTACTATGTATATAAAACGGTCTCGACCCTGGGACTTCTGGCTCTCAGCGTTGCAGTCCTTGTACTCGTAGATACCTTCTGGGTGCAGCTCGTCAATGCCGGCTTTCTGGCCCTTGTCTTTGCACAAACCGCGTTCATTGGCCACGATGCGGGCCACAAGCAGATATTCCGTTCATTCCGAGGCAATGAAATCGCCGGCCTTGTAATCTGTTTCATGTTGGCGTTGGAACGCAGTTGGTGGGTCGACAAACATAATCGCCATCATAGCAATCCTAACAACGTGGCTCTCGATCCGGATGCAGATTTGCCAGTCCTCGCGTTTACGAAAGAACAGGCCCTTAAAAAGAAGGGGTTTTACAAGTTCATCGTGAAGTACCAGGCTTTCCTCTTTTACCCGATGCTGTTCCTCGAGGGACTTGGCCTGAGGCTTGCGGGAACATTGTATTTACTTGCAAACAAAATCAAATACCCCGTACTCGAGCCCATGCTGATGATAGGCCACTTCGTGGTGTACTTTGGCGTGTTATTTCTTTTCTTGGGCGCTTGGCAAGCCGTGTTGTTCATAGTAGTGCACCAGGCGTGTTTCGGTTTCCTCATGGGATCAGTCTTTGCGCCCAATCATAAAGGCATGCTTGTGATAGGCGAAGACGAAGTGATGGACTTTGTCCGACGTCAAGTGCTCACGTCTCGAAACGTAAGAGCTCATCCTTTTACCGATTTCTGGTACGGGGGCCTGAATTATCAGATCGAGCACCACCTGTTCCCCAACATGCCACGTAATAAGCTGAAGGAAGCTCAGAAGGTCGTCAGGGCCTTCTGCATAGAGCGCTCCATTCCATATCACGAGACGAGTATTTTACAATCGCAGAAAGAAATCTTGCAGTTTCTGCACCAGGAGAGTGCCATATTGCGGGGAGGCGAGGCATGATGTTCCTTGATCTGCTTCTTCGATACCAACAAGTAGACGCCGGCTATTAGCAGGCGAGAATTCAAGGCGATATGAATTACGTAATCCCGGTTACGATGAAGCGGAAACAAAGCAAATGGAGGGAAGCATGACGACGAAAGAAGAGTTGCTCGAAGCGATCAAGGGAATGTCCGTGCTGGAGCTGTCCGGGCTCGTCAAGGAGCTCGAGGACACCTTTGGCGTGAGCGCTGCCGCTCCCGTGGCGGTCGCTGCCGCCGCGCCCGGCAACGGGGCACAGGCCGCCGACGCTCCTGAAGATGAGCCGACCGAGTTCACGGTGGTGCTCCAGGAGTTCGGCGCCAACAAGATCAACGTCATCAAAGCTGTGCGTTCGATGACGACCCTTGGTCTAAAGGAGGCGAAGGAGCTGGTGGAGGGTGTCCCGTCGACGGTCAAAGAGGGGATCACCAAGGAAACCGCGGATGAGTTGAAGGCCACGCTTGAAGAGGCCGGCGCGAAGGTCGCCGTCCAATAGCCAACACGTCCTTCCGAAGCGGTTCGCAATGCGGGCATCGCCCGGCTTACTCAATTCGACGGAAGGCATACCGTGAGTCGCCGCAAAGACCGGGCCCGCTTCGACGCGATGAAGGGCCTAGACCCAGATTACAAGGGATTCAGAGGCAGCGCTAAGGAGCCCGACAGACCGGGCCAGGCGCCGCTAGAGGCGGTCACCTGCTCGGTCTGCGGACGCAAGCGCAACGTCCCAAGAGGTGTGGCTCTGGAGCTAGGCGACGCTTACGTCTGTCAGCGCTGCGTCGAAGAGGGCAGAGCCCCCACGGCTACAACCGCCGCGCAGTAGCCTCCGGAAAACGGAGCGTTCCTTTCCCACATGCTCAATGGTACCTCGCAGGGGTGGTTGCGCCGGACCTGATTCGCTGCAAAGGCTGATGTGCGAATTGTCCACGACGCACACGAGGAACTTCGTGACATTCGGACAGGTCATCGCCTCGGCCCACAAGGACCTGGGCGTCAGTCAGCGGGAGCTTGCGCAGAAGGTCCTAAAAGAGGACGGGACGCCGATCTCGCCTCAATACCTGAACGACATCGAACGCGAGCGGCGCAATCCGCCCGGTGACTACTTGCTCGACCAGCTGTCTCGACAGCTCAACCTCGACAAGGACTACCTCTACTTCCTCGCCGGCAAGTACC
>CAUZJF010000193.1:0-4974 GCA_963579975.1 Dehalococcoidia bacterium | reverse complement strand
CGGTACTTATGGAAATCTTTGATGTCGGCGCCGGCGGAGAAGGCATCTTCGCCCGAGCCCTTGAAGACCACTACCCTCGCGTCGGCGTCACTCGCAAGCTCGGTGGCGATGCGACCCAGCTCCAGCCAGCCCTCGTAGTTGATGGCGTTCCGCTGGTCCGGCCGGTTGAACGTGACGGTCGCGATACCGTCACGTAGATCGAGTTTGATGTCGTTGGGCATACAGGGGCGAACTTGGGGTTACGGGTATCCCAGCTCCGATCGGCCGGGGCAGACCGATGTTATATCAGCCCCGACCGCCAGGCAAGCGCGGAACCGACGGTCTGGAGAGCCCGCCGGTTCACCCTCACAAAACGCGTTTCAGGGCGTCCTCGACCTCCGCGTAGGTGGCGAAACCTTCGAACCGGTCGGAGACGATTCCCTCCCGGTCGATTACGAAGGTCCACTCGATGCTGGGCAGGCCCCACTCGAGTACCACGGGTGAAATCCGGGCCCGGTCCAGGTCGCCCTGGATCTCGTCCGGGTTGTCGTAGAAATCGACGTGAATGAAGCTTGCCTGACCGGCATATTCATCCTTCAGCTCCTGGAGCACCTCAACCTGAGGGCCGCATACCGCGTTGGTACAGAAGGCCGGACTCGCGAATACGACGACTGTCGGGTCGCCGCTCTGCACCGCCTCGGCGAGGGTGATCTGATAGAAGTCGGGATCTCCGAGCGACCCCGTGGTCAACTGCTCGATCGATTCGACGTCGGCGAAGGTCCTGGTCTTGCTGGCAACGGCAAGTTCGCCCACGGCCACGGCCGACGGAGAGTCGAGCACTTCGAAGAAAAGCTGGACCATCCGTTCGCCCACAGCGATGCCCAACCCCCAATCGCCGGCGTGATCGAACTCCAGTTGGGCTACGTACAGTCCCCTATTCCCGTAAGGCCAAGGCTGGAGTTCAGCCTGGACCGTCTCCTTGACTTCTCCGGGTGAGTCCGGGCGTGTACGGTAGCTTGTCGTGACGGTCACCTCCGGCTCTACCACGAATCCGTCGGGCGACGTGATAACGAACCCGACCCTATTGACGCCGACTCCCAGGTCTCCCGTCCCGAGGATGGCTTGCAGACCTTCCGGCGACCTCGGCCCCTCAACCAACGGAGTTCGGTCAGGACGCTGTTCAGGATCCGCGATCTCGGCATCCTGCACCGCTTCCGGGCTTTCGTCCGTCTGTCCGCAGCCGACGACGAGCAGCGCGGCAAGTGCCAGCAGGAAAGGGCTATAGATATGTTTCATGTTTCCGGGTTGCACGATCCAGCCAGGCCTGCCAAAGGCGGACCGGGACTGAGATTTCAGGATGTGGCTTGCTCCTTGTAGGCCCCAAACGTGTATGCGAAGAGCGAGAAATCGGTCGAGTTCGAGCTGAGCCTTAACTCGCGATTGACGAACTCGGACGATCTCACTACCTCGTACATCCGAGCTTCGTCGACCACGACATAGCTGTTTCCGTCTGCATCGAACATTACGTCGGTTCCGGCAAGGTTGGGATCAAGGGGCCCTTCATCGATGATGACCCTCACGTGGTACGGATCGCCTCCCTGTGGACTCATCACGACGTTGACGTTGTTGGCGTAGAAGGCGATGGCGATGTAGTCTTCGTAGTCGTCGGTGACTCGGGCATGGCGTATGCTCTCGGGCCCGTTGTTCCAGAGTCCGTGCAGGTACAGAAAATGGTTGACGTACTCTCCCGGGGCCTCGTAGAGGGTATCTGTGTCTGTTCCTTCGTAGTACTTCTGTGAAACGATATACGGTGGCGTGTTGCCTCCAAACCGAGCGCTGTAGTTACGATGGTAGCCGGCGTAGAGCTCCCTGGTTAGACTCGTGAGGATGTCGCCGGAATTAGCCAAGGGGTCGACCTCAGGGAAGGGGTCTTCGTTGACCGCAATCGCTTCGACCGACGCGCCGGTCTCCGAGAGCAGTTCCCTGATTTTCATTTCTGTTTCGTCGTAGGCGCCCTCCCCGAAGTGTTCATACCTGACGTAGCCGTCTTTGTCGATGAGGTACTTAGCAGGCCAGAAACGGTTTTCATAGGCGTCCCAGGTCTTGAATTCGTTGTCCTGGGCGATGGCGTACTTGAGCTCCCGCTCCTGGACGGCGCTCTTGACGTTGTTCAATTCCTTCTCGAACTCGAATTCGGGCGTATGTACCCCGATGATTACAAGCCCCTCATCGACGTACTTTTCGTGCCACTCTTTCAAGTATGGTAGCGTACGAATACAGTTGATGCAGGTGTACGTCCAGAAGTCGATCAGGACCACGTTGCCGCGCTGGCTCTCCAGCGTGAAGGGCTCGGTGTTCAGCCATCCGACGATGCCGGTGAGCTCGGGGGCCACCATCGCATCGTCCGGCCTGGCCTTAGCCGCGCTTGTCACCGCCGGCTCGTCCATCATTTCGCCGCTATCGTCTTCCACAGCCTCTTCGGTCTTGGCGGACTCGTCCGACTGCTGGGCAGGGGCCGCTGCCTGAGTCGAGTCGCTCTCGTCGCTCATGGAAGCAGTTTCGGCCTCGGTGGCCGTCGTATCCGGCTCGCTTTCAGCGACGCAGGCGGCAGCCAGCAACGTTGCCAGAGCAATCGCCGTTATGAGGAGCAGTCTCGCAGTTTTAGTCATCGTTTCTCCTTCCACCTACTCCATACCTCTTAGATGTCCCGGTCGGTCTGATCGCTTCGAGTCCGGGATTGTCGATGATCCTATTGTTGATGGGCCTACGTTGCTGGGGCGTGAAGAATCTTACGCAAAGATTAACACCTGCCCCAGGTTGAGCAACCTGCTGCGTTCAGGTACGACCCGCAGTTAATGACAGATTCGTTGAGAATCAAGCTGCCGGGCGGCTTGCCGCGGTGGCGTGCCACAGGTACGGCTGCCCGACATGCCTTGCTTCCGTGAGCGCCGCAGTTGACGCTCATTTCCGTCGGGTGCTAGACTCACGGTGTCTCCGAGAGGGCACACGAATCGCCGTCTAGGATCGAACTCTCGGGGTGACGCCTAATCATTCAACTCTCGGAGGAGGAAGATGGGTAGATTCTTCAATGTGTGGGCGTTCTTCATCGGAGTCTGTGCGATAAGCTTCCTCGGCGCCTTCGTGATGGCGGTCTACTGGCTCGTCGCCGTTCCCTGAGCGCTCGACCGTAGCCGGTCCAGAGTACCTCTAGGTGGAGGCTATGACCTCCCTCAGGTGGCTGACGGCCAGCCGCATGCACTCGTCTTCGCCATACTTGTTGCCCTGCCCTTCGAAACAGATGCACATGCTGCCGTTGTAGCCGACGCCTCGCAGGATGCCCATCACCCGCTCGTAGTCGATCCACTCCTCACGCCCTAAGTCGATCTTGTATATCTTTGCCCGGACGCAAGATGCGTACGGAGCCGTCTGCTCCATGTACTCGTAGATGTTCACATCCGGGTCGAACTGGCCGCGCGGATCGGCCCCGATGGAGCCCCACCACTGGCCAGTGTCCATGATGTGTGAGACGTTCTCCCTATCAGCCTCCTGGATGATGCGGATGATGTCTTCGCCCGTCGGCGCCGCAGGTGGCGGATGGTTCTGTACCCCTAGGACGACACCTTTGGGCGCCGCGTAGTCGGCGACCTCCTGGAAACTCTCCACAATGCCCGCCCTCACCGCTTCGGCGTTTTCGGTCGTATCGAGAACGCGGCCACCCATCAGACGGACCAGCGGCGCTCCCAACAAAACAGCGGCGTCGACGTCCGCTTTCGCCTGTTCGATCTGCCGGCGCACGTCGTCGGGCATACCAACGAAGCCGCCGCCGGAGCCCAGGTATCCGATGGGCAGGCCGTGTTTCAGGCAAAGCAGCTTGATGCGTTGCAGGTAACCGGCGTCCCTCGGTAGGCCGCCCACGTGGATATCTACGGTGTCTAGGCCCAGCTTGTATGCACGTTCGATCAACGACTCAAGACTCGCGTTCGGACGCTCGCGTACCATTGTGCTCAGCTTGATCATATTCCACTCCTAGCAAAGACTGACGGGTAGTCTAGCACGTTGGCCTGCAAAGACTTGGGCGTATCGCATGCGTCCCCACGAACTGCTCCCTAACGGTGTGGCGCGGGTATACTGTTGGCGCAGGTTCACCACATGAATTCGCGAGGAGGGTCTTCGTGGCCAGGAGCAAAGACCAAACTGTGCTGGTCACGGGAGCGTCCAGTGGTATCGGCTACGCGACTGCCCTCTACCTGGCGGAGAAGGGATATTCGGTTATCGGTACGAGCCGTTCGGCAAACCGCCTGGCCGGGCTCCGGAAGGAGGCGACCGAGCGGGGGCTGACGCTGGCCACGATCGAGCTCGACATCAATTCCGACGAGGGAGTCGACACGGTACTACCCTCCCTGATCAAAGAGCACGGACCCGTAGACGTGCTGGTCAACAACGCCGGGTTCAACATGTGGGGACCGGTCGAGAGCCTGTCGACAGAGGAGCTAAAGGCACAGTTCGAGACCAACTTCTTGGCGCCATGCCGGCTGATCAGGGCGGTCCTGCCTGGGATGGTCAGCCGGGGCCACGGGGCGATAGTCAACATCAGCTCGGTGCTTGGCCGGATCGGGACGCCCTTCAACGGCGCCTATGCGTCCAGCAAATTCGCACTGGAGGGGATCAGCGAGTCGCTGCAGGTCGAGCTTCGTCCTTTAGGTGTTCGGGTCGCTCTGGTGGAGCCCGGGCTCTACGGCACCGATCTGATCAAGAACCAGACGATCGCCAAGCGCGCCGACGCCGAAGACCTACCGTACCGCAGGTACGTCGAGAAGTACCGGTCGCGACACCGCAGGTTCGATTGGTTCATGGGCGACCCGATCGCGGTAGCCAAAGTGGTCCACAGGGTCATCCGGTCCGGTCGACCGCGGTTCCGGTACCAGGTCGGGGTGGAAGCGTGGCTCGGCGTAGCCGCTGCTCGGCTAATGCCAGAGCGCATCTACCGGGCGCTGC
>CAUZJF010000192.1:0-5004 GCA_963579975.1 Dehalococcoidia bacterium | reverse complement strand
CGAAAAATACGGTTTCGGCGACGACTCGATTACCGTCCACCACCTACTAACCGACTTGCCCGGCGTACCAGACTATATTCAGCTCCTGTACGGCGACGACGCGAGCGTCCATGAAGTCATTCCGCAGATGGGCGAAAGATTCCCGATGTCATTGGACGAGCTGATTGATCTATTCAAGGACGCGCTCCTCGAGTTCGCTCCGGTGACGGGACGGAGGGCAGCGGGTCCAACTACGTCTTGCTGAGACGGGTAATCGAAGAGACCTCCGGCAAATCTTACGCAGCGTACGTCGAGGACCACTCTGGCTGACTGACCCGCGAAACGGCCGGTCATGGTGCAGGGCGACAAGATTGGTGGGCCGGTTGACGGCGCAGGCAGACACGCAGGTCTGCCCCTACGTACCGGTTGCTTGGCTGCTCCTGGTCCGATTAGTCCGCAGCGCAACTGCGGACCCTCACATCAGTCGTTGATCCCTACACGCGGCGGTTGTACTCGGTCTCGCTCATCGGGGCGTTTAAGTCGGCCGTCCACGCGTCGCTTGCCTCGTACTTCCCAAGCGCCTTCGCCATCTCGCGCATGTGGGTGGCCCGGCAGCCGCAGCACCCGCCGATGTAGTTCACACCCATGTCTCTGGCGCGGGCGGCGAATTCGCCCAGCTCGAACCTTGTGAGCTGGGTCGGCTTCGGACTTCAGAACGCCTCTTCGTCTTCCTCCGACTGGAGCTCGAACCCCAGACCTAGCAGATCTTCCTCGAGGGCCGGCAACCACTCGGATGTTGGGATCGTCGCCGGAGCGGTAATCTCGACGGTCCCGCCGGTCCCGCCGGTTACCGCTCCCCCACCCTCCTTCTCCAGCGGGACGCTGATGCTCTCCCGGTCGATGCCGAACCGGTCGGTGACCTCGTAGATCGCCATCATGTCGTCCATGCCTATTATGTCGTCGTCCAACCCACACACCTCTTTGTCAGGTCGCCGTGCCGCGCTCAAGGCCATCGGGTAGAATGGCCGAGCCATTATGGAACGGGGAGAGGCACCATGACAAGACTCGCAGACCAGGTGGCCATCGTCACGGGGGGCGCGCAGGGACTTGGGGGGGCCACGGCGCGACGGCTGGCCGAGGAAGGCGCCAGGGTACTGATCGCCGACATCGATCTCGACACCGCGCAGGCGAACGTCGAGAGGATTTGCAGCGCGGGAAACACCGCCGAGGCGCTCCGGACCGATGTCGGTAGCCACGACGACATCCGTGCGATGGTCGAGGCCTCGGTCCAGCGATGGGGGCGGCTCGATATCCTCGTGAACAACGCCTTCGAGGTGCTATCGGCCGGCAGCGGCAGCGCCGTGGACGTGCCGGAGGAGACGTGGGACAAAGGGATGGCCGTGCTCGTGAAGTCGATCTACCTCGCCGTCAAGTATGCCGTGCCCGAGATGGAGAAGGTAGGCGGCGGCAGTATCGTCAATGTCTCGTCGGTGCACGGGATCCTGATGGCTCCGGGGACCCTTGTGTACGAGGCTGGTAAGGCCGCGGCCATAGGCGTGACCAAACAGCTGGCGACCGAGTACGGGCCGATGGGGATCCGGGTGAACGCCGTGTTGCCGGGACACATGGTGACCGAGCGGCTGCAGGAGTCGTTGTGGGACGACAACCCGTCGGGGCTGCGTTTCTTCGAGGACCAGTACCCGTTGAGGAAGGTAGGCCGAGCCGTCGACATCGCCAACGCGATCGTCTTCCTTTGCTCCGACGAGGCGTCGTTTATCACCGGCCATCCGCTCGTCGTCGACGGCGGCCTGTCGATCCAGCTCCAGGAGAACTTCGGGGTGCGACAGGCGCACTACATCCGGGAGAACCCGGACACTCGGCTGCCCTACTAGGAGGCTCTCACCGTGGGGACCGCGCAGCGAGCCTAGGGATTTGAGGTGGTCGCTTCCCGACTGAAACCCTACCTTGTGAGCGAGGTCCTTAGATTTCTCGCTGGGCTCGGTATGATATTGCCTTACGCTCGCGCAGTGGTCCAAACCAAAGATGTGTCTGCTTTTCGATGCCGATGCCGGCATCCGCGGCACCCCGAGGGAATGCCCTTCCTGTCATCCTGAGTGAGCGCAGCGAGCCGAAGGATCTAAAAGTGGTCGCTTCCCGATCGAGACCCTACCGTGCACGCGAGGTCTTTGGATTCCGAACACAGTGAGGAATCGTCCATGTCCCGTGAAACGGGACACCCCAAGGGATGAAAAGGGCGGAATTTTACCTCTTCCCCCGCCGGGGGAAGATTGAGAAGGGGGTTCTTTCCAACCCTTGGAGCGCTCTATTTTTTACACCAATGACAGCGTACCTATGCACGGGCAACGAGTTCTGACCCTAAACCCTAGACCCAACCCCTTCCTAGAAATTAGTCATGCCGTGGAGGCGTTCGGTCCAGACCTCGGTGCTGTAAGGCGCGTGCAGTCGGCGACCGATCCAGCGTCCTCGCATCGGGATGATCTTGAGGCTGCGGTCTTCCAGCGGCACCTTGACCGGGACCATCCCCCTGCGATGTGACTCCCGCAGCGCGATAGCCATCTCGAGTGCCCGGCGGAGGTCCTCGCCGCTGCACCTTGGCTCGACGCCCAGTTCCAGCGCATCGACGATCGACTGGACGGTCTCGACCATCCGGCGGCGCATGAACTGCCAGCCGTCCTCGTCGTAGTCGCTCCGAGCCTCCCCGGGATCGCGCGGCAGGAAGAGCCCCTCGATCTCCTCCATTTCGCCCCCGCGGTCGGCCTTGAACATCCGGTTGTGGCTCGACTGGTCGGTCTGGAACTCGCCCTTGCTACAAATGACCTCGATTCCGGGCCTGGTCGTGGAACCCGTGTGGTGAATAAAGGCCTCGACGCCGTTGGCGTACCGTACGTAACCGCCAACGCCCTGGTCGTAGTCGCTCCACTCGTCGATGGTCCCGCGGTCGGTGTCGGCGGCGTCCCCGTCGACCCAACCGACGACGAAATCGACGTCGCCGTCCCCGGCGAACAGGCTCATCTCTGTCATCCTGCGGCAACCCTGTCCCGACGCCTGATTGCTTGAGCCGTAGACGTTGATGCTCTGGACCTCGCCCAGCTCGCCGGAATCGATGACCTCCTTCGCTTTCCACAGGTTCGGTGAGTTGCGGTACATGTCGCCGGACGCCAGCGGTATCCCGCGAGACCGGCACTCTTCGACCATCCGGTCGGCCTTTTCCAGGCTCCCGGCGATGGGCTTCTCGCACATGATTGCCTTGACTCCGGCGCGGGCACACCCGATGACCACCTCGGGGTTCGGCTTCACCGGCAGGATCGGCGCGGCGATGTCGATGTCCTCTTTCTCAAGCATCTCCCTGTAGTCGTTATAGCCCGGAACGTTAAACCGTTTGCAGAAGAGGTCGAGGCTCTCCTGGCTTGGATTCACCCCGGCGACGACCTCCGTCAGCGGGTTGAGCTGGAACGTCCTGGCGAACCGGGTCCCGTGGCCTCCGGTCCCAATGATGCCGACGCGGTACTTTGCCTTTTTGGCCTCGCCCATAGCGTCCTCCTGGCAGTCGTTTTGCTGGACAATCTTACCACCCGGTCGGCATGAGTCGTGGACATCCCTCGGCAGAAAACTCTTGACACGCGAGGTAGATGCTCATACCATTACACCGTGTCATTGCTAACGACCTGCGCGTGTAAGAAGGTACATCCGAGGTGTGCTATCTGGTCATAGGCCACGCTTGGCCATAGATCAAGCAGTTCAGATAACACCCTCGTCGAAGCTGACGGGGGTGTTTCATTTTCAGGAGAAACAGTTGTCTACGCTAACCATCACTCAGACCACGAGAGTCTTGCGGTCGGTGTTCAGCTTTCCAAACCCCGTCAACGAGGTCGCTGCCCGTTCGGTGGCGGGGATGGTTGTTGCGCTGACGCTGGCCATCATATTCACGGGCCAACCCTGGCTCATGATCCTGCTGGCCTACGGTTTTCTGGCCCGAGTTGCGGCGGGTCCTACGCTAAGCCCGATGGGGTTGCTGGCGACCAGGGTCCTGGCCCCCCGTATCGCGGAAGACAGGCCCGTCCCCGGACCGCCGAAGCGGTTCGCTCAGACCGTCGGACTGATATTCTCAGTCACTGCGCTCGCCCTTTACTACGTTGCGGGTTCGATGGCCGCGGCACAGGGTGTTCTCGCGATACTGGTGATATTTGCCTCCCTGGAGGCGTTCGTCGGGTTCTGCGTGGGGTGCTTCGTCTTCAATCGCCTGATGGCATGGGGCCTGATACCGCAGTCCGTCTGCGAGGAGTGCCGGGCGTTTTCGGCTCGCAAAGAGGGCTGAGGCGCACGAGCGCCAAGTGACGGACCCGTAGGTGGACAGTGAGCTGTTTGTCGGAGAGAAACGCTTGTTCACTTGTTCCATGTTCGGCCATGTTGTTCCACTCCCCTGTGTGTAGGCCGCAGCCCGTGCGCAGGCGTTGTTTCATGTAAAACGTGAAATGTAGAAAAGGACAGACCGGCGGGTCCGTCCCTAAAACCAGAACAGCACAAGCGTGCTGATCGATCAACTCATGTCCCACTTGGAGAACCCGGTGCCGTCTCACGACCGGTCATGACAAGACATTCAGATAGCGACACAACGCCAGGCGAGGCTGCGGAGCCCAGCTGGGAGGTCTTGCGCGAACCAGGTGCGCTGCACCACAAGTATGTCTATCGACACGGAGACGTTGTCGTCCGTGAGACGGGACCGTGGCGGGCGACAGTGCATTCGCTATTGCGTCACCTCGAAGAAGCAGGCTTCAACGGTTCCCCTCGGCTAGTTGGTTCCGGAGTGGACTCTGATGGCCGCGAGATCCTGAGGGACATCGAGGGTGAGTTCACGGAACCCGGTCCGTGGAGCCTCGAAGGAGCAGCGGCAGTCGGCCAGTTGGTGAGGGAACTGCACGACGCGACAGTCTCCTACCGTCCACCGGCAGACGCTATATGGTCCCCATGGTTCGGTCGGCCGCTTGGCGGGCCAGGTCGAGTAAT
>CAUZJF010000191.1:0-5015 GCA_963579975.1 Dehalococcoidia bacterium | reverse complement strand
ACATAGACCTTGCTGGCCGCGCGGCGGAGCTGCTTGACGGTCCCGCTCTCGAGCAATATCTCGGTGCCTACATTCTCGGCAGTACTGCCCCCGACATAAGGGCTCTGACACGTGGCGCCCGCGAGGAGTACCACTTCGCTTCACTCGAGTTCGGATCGGTCGGCGACGGCATCGAAGGCCTGTTCGAAGCCCATCCCGAGCTGAGGTCGCCGGCTTGCAACGACTCGACGAGAGCGTTTGTGGCAGGATACATCACGCACCTGGTACTGGACGAGTTCTGGATAGTCGAGTTCTTCCGGCCATACTTCGGCAACCGGGACGTTTATGCGGACGAAACCGACGGCCTCGTGCTGGACCGAGCGCTTCAGCTAGAGCTAGATAGGCTGTCGATGGAGGGTTTGCGGCGTTATCCCCTCACTTCACCAGGCTCAGTGCAGGCTCTCAATCCTCCCCCAGTGGGGGAGGAGGCAAGAGTCTCGGTGCTACATGCTGGGACCAACGGCCACGTCCAGGTGCCATTCATCTCCCGTGAGACACTGATCGAGTGGCAGGACTTCGTTCTCGAAACCGTTGGGCGGGGTTTCTCATGGGAGCGGCTCCGGTTCATGGCGCGGCGCATAGCGCGAGGTGACGCGGACCATCCGGCCCACCAGGTAGCAGACGAGTTTCTGGGGGCGATGCCCGGCAGCCTCGAGACGATATTCGACCATGTAAGCCGCGATGATCTGTCGGAGTTCCGGTCGCGAGCCATCGAGCGGATGGTCCATGTGGTCGGACATTACTTCGAATGAGAACGGTCCGCGGACTGGAGGCAGCCCGTGAGTTGCTGCTGGCCGGAAGGGGGCTGGATTTCGACACCGTCCCCGCCCATGTCGCCCAGCGGACGGCCGAGGTCTTCGGAGAGCGGCTGAGCCCGCTGGAGACGGTCGTGCGAATCATTCGCGAGGTCCGTAGTGAAGGCGACAGTGCCCTGCGTCGCTTGACGAAGGCGTTCGAAGGCTGCGACCTGGATACATTCGAGGTCCCTCGCCAAACGTGGCCAGACGCCTACAACCACATATCTGATGAGCTCGTGGAGGCCCTTAAGTTAGCTGCGGAGCGCATACGCAGGTTCCACGAAGCGAGCATGCCTCAGGGCTGGTTCGACTCGACAGAGGGATATGGAGAACTCGTGATTTCCGTTGGCACTGTAGGGTGTTACGTGCCCGGCGGGACCGCCCCGCTGATATCGACGCTGCTGATGACGGCCGTCCCCGCGAGGGTCGCCGGCGTGGAGGAGGTCTTCGTGGCCAGCCCGGCGCGGCCGGACGGCTCGGTCCCACCGGGAATCCTTGTGGCGGCGGACATCGCCGGCGTCGACCGGGTGTTCCTTATCGGCGGCGCGCAAGCCATCGCGGCTATGGCGTACGGTACGGAGAGCGTGCCCAAGGTCGATCTCGTCTGCGGCCCGGGGAACGTCTTCGTTACGCTCGCCAAGAAACTGGTGTTCGGTGACGTCGGCGTCGACGGGCTTTTCGGTCCTACCGAGACGGTCCTCATCGCCGACGAGATGGCCAATCCGACGCTCTGCGCCGCTGACCTATTGGCCCAGGCGGAGCACGACGTTCTGGCGACGCCGGTGCTGATCACTACTTCAGAACAGCTGGCGGCCGACGTTGTGAAAGAGGTCGGCGTGCGGGTCGAGCGGCTCGAACGGCGTGCCATTGCCGGCGAGTCGATCGACAGCCGTGGAGTTGTCGCCATCGTGGACAACGTCGACAAAGCAATCGATCTGGCTAACGAATTCGCTCCGGAGCATATGTGCCTGATGGTCAGAGACCCATCGCGTTACACGGACCGTGTGCGGAACGCGGGGGTGGTTTTCCAGGGGGAGTTGTCCCACGAGGTCCTGGGCGACTACGTCGCGGGCCCAAGCCACGTCATGCCCACGGGCGGCACCGCACGCTTCGGCTCAGGTGTCGGCGTGCGCACATTCTTGAAATTCACCCCTGTAGTTGGACTCGACCGGCCCATGTCGGCGTCGCTGACGAAGGCGGCCTCGACTATCGGACGTGCAGAGGGGTTGACGGGCCATGCAGAGGCAGCGGAGATACGGGAGGAGCTGCTCCCCTGAGTAAGCGCCGGCGCGGGAGGACGCCCTCACCCAGACCCTCTCCAGTGGGGGATGGGACAAAACACCTCCGCATAGGCGGAGGTAACAAGGACAGAAACATATATGAGTCAAAGAGCCGACAAGCCTAAAGAGCGACCAGGCAGCATAGATATCGAGCGATTCGTACTACCGCACCTCGTCGACTTGAAGTCGTTCGACCCGGCGGTGCCCATCGAGCAGATGGCCGCGAGGGCTGGGATGCCGGTCGAGGACATCGTCAGGCTGAACGCCAACGAGAACCCATACGGCCCGTCCCCGAAGGTAGCCGAGGCGCTCCGACGGCTGCAGCCTCACATCTATCCGGACCCCCTGCAGCGAAAGATCAGAGAGACGATAGGTGACTATGCAGGCGTCGATCCATCGCGCGTCATCGCGGGCGCGGGAAGCGACGAGCTCATCGACCTGCTGTTCAGGCTGTTCCTCGCGCCGGGCGACAAGATCATCAATTGCGACCCGACCTTTGGGATGTACAGCTTCTGCGCTCGAATCGCCGGGGCCGAAGTGGAGTCGGCGCCGCGCGACGCGAGTTTCGATCTCGACGTCGAGGCCGTGAGGAACGCCGTCGACTCGAAGACCAAGATGATTCTGATCAACTCACCGAACAACCCAACCGGCAACATCCCAACGATGAAACAGGTCAAGGCGTTGCTGGACATGGGTCTGGTCGTGATGGTGGACGAAGCGTACTATGAGTTCTGCGGAGAGACCTTCGCGCCCCTTGTGCCTGAGCACGAGAACCTGGTCGTGCTGCGGACCTTCAGCAAGTGGGCCGGGATCGCCGCGCTTCGAGTCGGATATGGGTTCATGAGCCCAACGCTGGTCAATCACATTATCGCGATGAAGTCGCCCTACAACGTGAATACAGCCGGCGAGCTTGCCGCGATCGCCTCCCTTGAAGACGCGGACTTCTTACTGGATCGAGTTCGGAAGGTCGTCGAAGAGCGGGAGCGGCTGTTCTCGCGTCTGCAGGGGATAAGGGGAATCCGGCCACTTCGGTCGGGTGGCAACTACGTCCTGAGTCACCTGGAAACGAGAAGGGTGGACGACCTCTTCGAGGACCTGGCGTCGAAAGGCATCTTCCTGCGAAGGTTCGGCCACGAGCGGCTGGCGGAGTACTTCCGAATCTCAGTTGGCACACCCGAGCAGACCGACGCTGTCGTCGAGGCGTTGGCCGAGCTCGTCTGAAGACTGCAGCCGTAAATGGGGCAAAAGATCGACATCGTTGACGTTCTGGTGATCGGAGCCGGGTCCTCGGGCGGGGCCTTCACCTGGAGGCTCAGCGAGGCAGGGTTCGACGTGATGTGCCTGGAGCAGGGTGACTGGCTCAGGCCGGAAGATTACCCGAGTGCGCAGGACGACTGGGAGCTCCATTTCTACACAGATTTCAACCTCGACCCGAACTTCAGGGGCCTACCCCAGGACTATCCGGTTAACAACGACGACACGCCCATCACGCCGCTGATGGTGAACGCCGTGGGCGGAAGCGCCGTCCACTGGGGAGCCCATTTCCCTCGCATGCGGCCTTCGGACTTCAGGGTCAAGACCCTCGACGGGGCCGCCGACGACTGGCCCGTGACATACGCGAAGCTTGAGCCGTACTTCGACGTGAACGACAAGATGGTCGGGGTGGCGGGACTCAACGGGAACCCCGCCTATCCGCCGATGCCGCGCAGACAGACTCCGCCGCTGCCCATCGGGAAGCACGGCGAGACCATCGCGAGAGGGTTCGAGGAGCTCGGCTGGCACTGGTGGCCAGCGGAGAGCGCCATCAACTCCCGGCCGTACGACGGACGGCCAGCGTGCAATAACTGCGGGCCATGTATCCTCGGGTGCTACAACCGGTCTCGGGCCAGCGCGGACGTCACCTACTGGCCGAAGGCCATCGACAACGGCGCCGTGCTCAAGACGAACTGCAGGGTGCGAGAGATAACCGTCGGCAAGGACGGCCTGGCCGACGGCGTGGTCTACTATGACGAACAGGGGCGGGTCCGGGAGCAGAAGGCCCGGGCAGTCGTTCTGGCGTGCAACGGCGTCGGAACGCCACGGCTCTTGCTCAACTCTCGGTCCGCGCTGTTTCCCAACGGTCTTGCCAACAGCAGCGGCCTCGTCGGGAGGAACCTGATGTTCCATCCGGTCGCGTTTGTGACGGGTGTGTTTGACGACAACCTGGACGGCTTCAAGGGACCGATCGCGTGCTCGATTACCAGCTACGAGTTCTATGAGACCGAGCTTTCAAGAGGCTTTGTGCGCGGGAGCCAGCTTCAAGTCAATCGGTCGCTGGGGCCAGTGCACACGGCCCTGGGCGGCGTCGGCGGTTCGCCCATTCCCTGGGGCGACCGACACCACCAGGCATTCGCCGAGCGCATGGGGCGGACCATCTCCATCGGCGTGCTGGGCGAGGACCTACCGGAGGAACACAACCGGGTCGAGCTCGACCCGGAGCTCACCGACGGCGATGGCATCCCCGCACCAAAGATCGCGTACACGGAGAGTGACAATAGCAAGAAACTTTTGGAGTTTGGGGCAGAGCGCGCTGCCGAGGCGCTCGAAGCGGCCGGGGCGACGTCGGTCGTGACCAACCCGCTTGCGCGAATTGCCGGGTGGCACCTGCTCGGCACGGCCCGGATGGGCACGGACCCCGAAAAGTCCGTGGTGGACCGGTTCGGGGCCTGCCACGACATGAGGAACCTCTTCATCATCGACGGCAGCATCTTCGTAACCGGCGGCGCAGTGAACCCCACAAGCACCATACAAGCGCTGGCGCTTTACGTGGCCGACAATTTCACAAAACGGGCGCGTAACCTCCCTGGCAAGACAGCTTAGATGGCCGGCCAACAGGAAAAACAGGAAGGCATCACGCTTA
>CAUZJF010000190.1:0-5030 GCA_963579975.1 Dehalococcoidia bacterium | reverse complement strand
CAAGGGTCCGTCGGAGCCCAGTGCATGACAAGAGACGCAGCGCGTTCGGAACAGATACTCGCCCCGTGACAGTCGCGGAAACGACGGCGCTTTCTCGTAATTGCCCGCAAGACCTTTGTTGGGAACCTTCCAGTTGTGCAACCACGAACCGATCACCTCCGCGAGGACCTTCGGGTCGTCGTAGGGAGAGCGCTTCATCCAACGCCCGGTGGCCTCATTGCCGACGATCAGGTTCACGTTGTGGTCGTCGGGGTCGGGAAGATCCGCGATGAACAGGCCAAGCTTCTTTTGAAGGAGTGCGATGTCCTCCGCCTTGCCGGTCAGGAAGAGCCAGCCCGGCTCTACTTTGAACTTCTCGGAGTAGCGTTTGAGAACCTCCGGCGTGTCGTTCTTGGGATCGATCGAGATCGAGTACATGAAGACGTCGTGGCCGACGCGGTCGCCTAGTTCGGCTTGGACCTGTTTGAGCCGCGCCGTCTCAGCGGGGCACACGTCGTTGCAACTGGTAAACATGAAATTGATTGCGACGACCTTGTCTTTAATGAGGTCGTCGTAGAAATGAACTACCTCTCCGTCTTGGGTGACGAGGGGTACGTTCGGGAAGTATTCCGCCCGCCACCGGGATCCCTTGCTGGCTCCTTCCGCAGGAGAGCCGCCGAGACTGATCGCGGCCGCTACGGCGACGAACAGGCCAGCCGCTGCGGTTCGCCACCCTTCGCGCATAACATTGAAGCCGGTCATTACTTTGCGCCGGGCCCGGGTGAGCGATAGAAGTAGTGGGCAAAAACAACGAAGTCCCCGAAGTTGATGATGCCATCGTTGTTCAAGTCGATATCGGGATTGGCGCTACCCCAGGCCCGTACGAAGCGGTTGAAATCCCCAAAGTTGACGATGCCGTTGTTGTCGTAATCCGGGTCGCACCAATTCCCGTAGCCATCATTGTCAGAATCGTGTTGATTCGGGTTCACGTACTCGCGGCAGTTGTCGAGGTCGTCAGTCACCCCATCGTCATCTTCATCCACGTCGCCCGTCTTGTAGGTGGGCAGCGTGAACGTGTCGACGTAGCCGACTCCCTCCCAGGTTGGCATCGGTGTGGGCATGACCTTGAGCTGGCCGGGTTTCTCGACGTCCCAGCGCAAGAGCATTGAGTGATCCTCGTGCTGGGTATTGTGGCAGTGCTCCATGTAGGTACCGAGGAACTCTCTGAAGCGAAGGGCAACCTCGACGCTCTCGCCACTGTCGGGCATGGGTCCAATTCGAAAGACGTCCTTGCGAGCCCACTTCTCCCAGATGGGGGGCGGTAGGCCGTTTCGCTTGAGGATCTGTCCCTCCTCGAAGTGGATATGGACCGGATGGGCGGAACCACTGGCGTTTTTGATGCGCCAGATTTCCGCTGTTCCCTCGTCCGGCGCGGCCGAGAGCCGGGCTGGGTCCATGCCGAAACCCTGACCGCCGTCCGTTTTGATGGTCCACGGCGTCGTGTCCGTTCCGCTGCTCCGGCCGAACGTGAAGCTACGGTGTTTAGCGTTGGCGAGTTCCTCCGCGGTGAAGGAGGGGAGAGGAATCATCTTCTTCTTGCCTTCGACGTAATCGGCGGGATTCATGCTCGTATCGACGCCCGTGTAAGCGACCACACGAAACTCGAGGAATCTGCCGACGGTCGTGTCGCAAGCGTCTGCCGCTGCGAAATCTGGCGGGCCGTCGCAGTACTGATTCAATACGACATCCGAGAAGGGAATCGCTCCCTGGGGCCGCCTTCCGTCTCGATGTTCGAGCAGGTTGACCATGTAGAGCTTGTCGCCGGGTTGAAACTGGCTGAAGTCCACGATGATGTCATAGCGCTCCGCGATCGACTGGGTCGGCAGGTCGGCCGACTCCGCATTCGGAAACGGGACCGCGTGCTCCATGACGTTGCCGTCATTTGCGATCATGTGGTGCGGCACCCGATTTCCGTTCTGATCGATCAGAGCGATCTTGAAATAGCGCGAAACGCTGCCGTTCAGGATCCGGAAGCGGTACCGCCGCGCGCGCACCTCGAGATAAGGCTTGTACTGGTAGTTGACGGTCATCCGGTCACCCAGGAAGCCGTCCATGTTGAAGATATTGAAGAAGAGTTGGCCGTCCTGGTCCCAGGCCTTATCGGTTACCATCAGATTCACGTCGTAATCTCGATTGCCCCAGGCAGAAGCACTTCCACTGGGGAAGCACAAGTTCATATTGTTCGGATTTTCAGGATCGGCGTAGTGGCAATCGATCGCCTCGTTGCCGCGATCGACGGCGCTGTAGTAGTTCATCATCGCTACTTGACCCTTGTAGACGTTCGGCGCCGTGAAGTCGAGCATGTGGTCGTGGAACCAGTGCGTGCTCATGGTCTCTCGCCAGTCACCTCGAATCCTGCGTACGTTGCCATTGTCGTCGATGGTTGCGGCCCTCGGATCGCTTGCATCGATGTTGATGCTGTCATGCCCAGCCAGGATCATGGGCCAGTGGTAGTCGAAGTACTGACCTGGGAAGAAGAAGCTCTGGGTGTAGCCATCGCTCTCGGCGGGATTGTGACCGTTGTGTTCGTGCGTCGTGATCGTGTGGAGTCCGAAGCCGTAGTTCGCAGCCGGGTCGATTGGCAACCCGTTGTAGTGGCGAAACAGAATCGGATGGCCATAGCGCGCCATCAGGATCTTGGGTGGAAAGGTTCCGTCGAAGGTCCAGAGGGCCAGCGGGTCCTGCTCGGGCATCAACGGGTGAAACTTGACTGGGATTTTCGCCGTGGTGCCATCGAAACCCGCTGTTCCTGTGGTGTTGTAGTACAAGCCATTGGGCCCAAATTCGCCTTTTGCATATCCATGGCGCTGGTATTCGTCCCGCACACCGCCGTTTATTCGCGCGCCTGCCGTTATGGTCTTGAAATACGTCGAAGGGAAGAACTCGTAATAGCGCTGGTGTGCGAAGTTCTCGCCGCCCGGCCGGCCCTCTATGGCCGATGTCGCCAAGGGGCGGACGCACTGTTCGATTCTCGTGTGCCAGGCGTTGGGGAGATCCTCATTAGCCATGACGGTCGGAGGCGGGCTCATCGGCTCATCGAGGTAGTGGTCGAGTGCGCTACCGCTGGGTCCGCTCTGGCAGTCGGGCGCCGCCGGCATCGGACCGCAAGTTGTGCACTCGCTGGGCTCGTAGGGTTGTGCGCCGAACTCCTCGAAGCGGAACATCTGCTGCGTGAACGGCGTAGCCCCGAAAAGCGGGCTTGGGGGGGCACCCGTTGGGCTATCGAACTTGGGTGGCTCCGGAGTCTGGGCCACCGACGTGGACGCTACCAATGCGATAAGGGCCAAAAAGAAGCAATAACGCAACGCGCCGAGCACGATCACCTCTTTCTTCCGAAGCGCCCCAAAGCCTTGCCCTAGAGCCGGAGTCGCCCACGACAAGTGGGCTGTGCACCACTCATTTTTTCGGACTATTGATTATTATCATCACCAAATTAAGCGAACATGAATCAGCTCTCTCGGCCCGACATGCGCGCTCCTCGCTCTGCGGATAGAACTCGAGAGCGTTTCTCCCAGGCATCGGCCGGACTTGTGGGATCTGTAAATCGAGAAGTCCCGCTCGACTCGAAAGCCTCTTGTTAGAAGGAGGGATTGCATTCTGTCGCTCCCACGTCTTGCTTTGCCGCCATCGAGCTGTGGGCAACTTGCAATCAATACGTGGTCGGCTGCTTTCGCTAGTGGCAAGCAAGTACGGCGTTTTGCCGTCTTGTCCGTCGACTTTCTTCATCAAGACTTCACCTAACGATGACGGGCTGGAAATCGACATCATCGGTCAGACTCCTCCAGCGGCATCAAAGTAAAGAGACCTGTTCCAACGGTCTACGACTCCAGGGAGCATGACGGGATGACGAACGCCACTAGGCGGCAGCACCTGGGATCCGTCGCCGGTGCCACGTCGAATCTCTCACGGCAACAGCAGGCCCGCATCGGGCCATCGGTAGCCAACCTGAACCAACACTGGCCCCTCGTGAACCACGCGCGGTCCCAATTGACGTGTGGTGGCCCTTATCGCGCGTCTCGGGTCTGGCCCACTCTTTGCAAACCTAGATCTCTTGCGGCGTTCATGAACGCAGATCCGGATGCTTGGGGATCGTGGACACGTGCAGTCGTCGAGTGATCTGGAAACCGCCGAGCGAGAGCATGACCGGCAAGCATGACCGGCATTGGGAGACCGACATGGTGAAAATAGGAAACGGCGTCTGGAAGCTCGATGGGAAAAGCGAACTCGCACATGTACTCGAGGAGTCCCTGGCGGAGCGGATGCCAGTCGAGGTCAAGCGCAACGAAGTCACCGGAATCCCGAGCATGGAGCTTCACAGTTCCAGTCGTCTGCGCTGACGCTGCCAGCGGCGCTCCAGAAAAGGCTTTCAACAAGAAGCGTTAGCCAAAGGAAACGCGGCTGCCTTTACGGCACACCTCAATCCGACGATCAGATCACCCTGGCTAGAATTGCCGGAGGTCACCGGCGCGGCAAGAATGCAGAATCGATCCTTTCGGATGATTGCAGTAATCGTGTTGCTCATGCGAGTGCGGCTCTGAGTGGTACTTACAATCGGGAGGGAAGCGGGAGGGAAGTAAGCTCTTCTCTCAATCTAGTTTCCTCGTCTTCAGCGATCTACCATAGCTTCTGAAAGCCGAGAGTCCCCTCCTCCTTATTTTACAACTACGACCCTCACGGCTCTCCATGGTGACCCCTGCCAGACTACGTAATTGCCGTCGACCTCTTTCGTGCGCGCGCGTCCGGACACGCTTTCAACACGGAGAGCTTCACAACTGCCGCACTCCTCTCTCCACTCCAGTGTCGAACTCGCGCGGCCTCGAGGGAAAAAGTCCACCCGAGTGCGTTCTCAGCGCTGGTATTACTCTGGCAGAGGCAGACGGGCACTCACGGTTTCGATAGCGGGTGCCGCCGACTGTACCCTTCGACTCTCGGCATCCATGTACTCGATCAGGGCATTCACTTCGACCTCGTTCAGGCGCAGGTTCGGCATC
>CAUZJF010000189.1:0-5034 GCA_963579975.1 Dehalococcoidia bacterium | reverse complement strand
CCCAAACTCCCCGCGCCAATCGGAGTGAGGTGGGCGCTCGTCCTATTCGTAACGTAGCGCTTCGATGGGATGCAGGTTCGCGGCTCGTGCCGCAGGGTAGATCCCGAAGAAGAGCCCGATGGCGGCCGCTACGGTCAATGCTAGAACAGTTATGTCTCCGCCCACAGCCGTCTGAAATGTCTGCCCGATGATTTCCCGTCCGTCCATCAGTCGGGAGAGCACGACTCCCAGTACAACGCCGGCCACTCCACCGCCCAGGCTAAGTAACGTGGCCTCGGACACGAACTGGAGCAGGATGTCCCGCCACTTGGCCCCCATCGCCTTGCGGATTCCGATTTCGCGCGTCCGTTCTGTGACTGAGACCATCATGATGTTCATGATCCCGATGCCGCCGACCAGCAGCGAAATCCCGGCGATGGCGCCGAGGAATAGAGCGAACGTTTCCTGAGTTTCCGTCAGGGTCTCGATGGTCTCTTCCTGGCTGGTTATCGTGAAGTCGTCTTCCTCGGTTATTCTGTGTCGCAGCCTCAGGACCGTTGCGATCTCCTGGATCGCGTCGTCCATTGCACCAATGTCCTCAATCTGCACGTTGATGGCCTGCACCGCAATGTCGCCCTGTGTAGTGCGCTCTGAGCTGAGCCGGTAGTAGGCCGTCGTGATCGGGACCAGGACCTGGTTATCCAGGTTGCCGAGCGCCGTTCCGCCGCGGCTTTCGAGCACGCCGGTGACCGTGAACTGACGTCTGTTAATTCTCATCGTCTGCCCTACAGGGTCACGGAATCCGAATAGCGTATCGGCTACCTGGGAACCCAGCACTGCGGCTTCGTCTCTGGTTGCGACCTGCTCTTCCGTTATAAACTCCCCTGAGGAGACGGCGTAGTTGCGGACCGACTCGTACTCCGGCGTGACGCCAACGATCTGAGCAAACGTGTTCTCGCGCCCGGCCACGAGCTGGGCCGACACACCGACCTCCGGCGCCACGGCTGCTACCGACGGCGCGAACAGAGGATCAATCAGGGCGTCGGCATCCGCCATGGTCAGAGCCGAAGCGGTGTCCTGGCCGGTCGCCTCGGGTCTCACGAACACCAGGTTGGTGCCGAGGGCCTCGATTTGTGATGTGATGACCTCCTGAGCGCCACGGCCAACAGACATGGTCGAGATCACGGCGGCGACACCGATGACTATCCCCAGGAGGGCCAGCCCGGTCCTGAGTTTGCTGCCCCCTAGAGATATTAGCGCGGTGCGAAGGATACTCAAAGGTTTCACGGCGCAACCCCCCGGACCGCTTCCGCAGCCGCTTTGAAAGAATGATCGTTTCGCTCATCGCTGACCACGACTCCGTCGCGCATCGAAACCACCCGACCAGCTTGTGCTGCGATCTCGGGTCCATGGGTCACAAGAACGATTGTCATCCCGTCGTCCCTGTTCAGCCGCTTCAGGATGTTCATTATCTCTTCGCTAGAGCGGGAGTCGAGGTTACCAGTAGGCTCGTCGGCCAGCAGTATCGAAGGGTCTTTGACGAGGGCGCGGGCGATCCCGACGCGTTGCTGCTGTCCACCCGAAAGCTCCGTCGGGCGATGGTTCACCCGATCGGCGAGCCCTACCCGTTCCAAAGCCTCCAGGGCCCTGCGCCTACTGTCACGCCCGTCTCCGTAGAGCATGGGTAGCTCGACGTTCGCCAGAGCGGTCAGCCTGGGCAAAAGGTTGTATACCTGGAACACGAAGCCGATCTTCCGGCTTCGTATCTCGGCCAGCCTGTTTCCTCCGAGAGAGCCGACCTCTTCGCCGTCCAGAACGTAGCTTCCGGACGTGGGCACGTCCAGGCAACCCATCATGCTCATCAGCGTAGACTTGCCCGAGCCCGATGGGCCCATGATAGCCGCCATTTCGCCTCGGGGAATCGAGAGTGTCACGCCGTTCAGCGCGTGGACCTCGACCGTGCCGATCGTGTACATCTTGGTTAAGTCCTGCAGTTCGATCATCGTAACTAACTCCCCGGCCTATCGGCCGCCCCCTCGGCCAAAGCCGCTTCCCGGAGCCACCGATCGGCCAAAGCCGCTTACCGGGCCACCGAATCCGCCGCCGATGATCCCGCGCAGAGCCTGGAAGCCCTGTTGTGTCGATGCTGCCTGGGACTCCATCACTACAAGCTCGGCCTCGACCAGTCCATCCTGTACGACCACCCAGAACCCGTCGCTGTTCCCGAGGACCACCTCTCTGTCCGATATCGCGCCATTGGTCGAGACCCGCACTACCGGTTGCTCGAACGACCCGTACAGGGAGTCGACGGGGACCAGCAACACGTCCAGGTCTTCTCTGATGACAACCGATGCGACGGCGCTCAAGCCTTCAGGAAGCTCGAAGCCCTGGGGCACCTGGACCTGGATGCTCATCGGGTAGCTGACGATCCCCTGCTGATTCACGGGCTCGTCGGCGATGTCGGAGACGACGCCGGGTAAGGTCTGGCCCGCCAATGCGTCCATCGTGACGGACGCGGTGGCCCCAACACGGATGAACAAAACGTCTATCTCGTCGACGGAGCCATCGATTTCAACGGTAGTCGGGTCGACAATCTCGATGGACCGCGCTGCGGCGTTAGCCTGGTCCCCCGGCTCCATGTTGACGGCAGAGATCAGGCCGTTCCACGGTGCCGCGATGGTTGCGTCTTCGAGACGCTGTCGGGCGGTGTCCAGGGACGCCTGGACCGCCGCTACTTCCGCTTCGCGAAGTGCGACCTTCAGCTCATCGGCGCCCTCGAGAACATCGGCAAGATCGGACTGAGCCTCGTTTGCCGTGGCTATCGCGACAGTAAGCTGTTTACTGAGCTTCTCCTCTTCGAGAGTGCCGGACGCGCCGAGCAGCTCCGCCAGCTGGGATTCCGCTTCGTCGAGCTTGGCGTTCGCGAGCTGGACCTGCTTTTCACGGGAGGTCTGCTCCAGTGCCTGCTTTCCATTCGTCATCCCTGCGGCATCGGAGATAGCGTCGTCGAGGTTCGCTTTGGCCAACGCAACCTGGGCCTGTTTCGCCGCGACGTCCGTCTCGTTGGGACCGCTCTTCAGGGCCGCCAACTCCTCCTCTGCTGCCGCGACAGAAGCTGCGGTCACGGCCACCTGCGTTTGCCTCGAATCGAGCTCTAACGGATCAGGGTCGGCATGCAGAGTGGTCAGGTGCTCTTCGTCAGCGGCCAGGTCGTCAGTGGCCCGAGTAACTGCCGCTTCCGCGTTCGCGACTGCCTTGTCGGCCTGTAGGCTCACAGTCGCCACCTGCTCCTGGGCATCCTGATGTGCGTCCCAGGCTCCGTCGATCTCGGTCTTAACGCATACTCCTTCGAATGGCACTCCGCCTTCGCAGTCGGCCGAGATGGTCCCAGGATAAAAGTTGACCCAGACGGAGACCACCGATTCGTTCCATCGGGTTTCGGGATCGTCAGTTTGGAAGCTTTGCGCATCAGCCGCAAGGTCCTGGAATCGCGCTCCGGCGTCAAATAGGGACGCCAGGTCCGTGCCCCACGATTCGATCAGGCTGTCGGGATCGGTGTCTGCTTCTTCTACGGTTAGCTCGATGCCCAGCCACTTGCTGAAAACGGCCGAGTACTCCTCAAGGGCTGCGCCAGCGGCCTCTTGCTCCGCCTCCACCTTGCCGCTCCACTCGATCTGCGTCAGCCCCAAATCGCCGACGGCGTTGGCCAACACGGTCTTTGAAGCGCTGACCTTCGACTCGGCTGCGGAAATGTCTTCTTCGGTTGGCCCAGCGACCAATTCGGCCAGCGTTTCCGTTGCGTCTTCCAACGCGATCTTCGCCTTCACGACTGCTGATTCCGCCTTGGCCACGTCCTGTGCGGACGGGTTCAGGAGGAGAGCCAGGACCTCCTCGGCCACTTTCAGGGTGGTCCTTGCGCTGGAGACTTTCGAGTCCGCTTGAGCGATCTCTTGAGCGCTCGGGTCGAGCAGTGCGGTCAGGTTGTCCTGAGCCTGCTCAAGGCTTATCTCGGCCTCTGCGACCTTCGACTCGGCTTCGGCGACGGCCTTGGCGGTTGGGGACAACAAATCGGTGAGGGTGTCCTGGGCCGACTGGACCGAGGCGTTGGCGTTGGCTACTTTGGCTTCGGCTTCTGCAAAGTCCAGGGCTGTGTAAGGCTCGTTCGCGGCGTCCAGGGCGTACGTGGCATCTCGCAGGCTTACCTCGGCCTGCGCCACGGCCTTCTCCAAAGACGCCACCGTCTCGGCGTCGAGCGTGGCGAGCGGTTGCCCCTCTTCGACCTGCTGCCCCTCCTCGACGAACACTTCCCCTACCGTACCCTGAACACCGAAACCAAGCGTCTCTCGGTTGGGGTAGGACAGGCTACCGTTAATAGATACCTCGTTCACCAGATCGTCGCGCGTCACGGGAATGAGTTGCTGGCCTTCCTCGAGACCATGCTGCCCCGAGTCGGTGATCAGGTTGTAGGCGCCATATGTACCGCCGATCCCGGCAACCAACACCACGACCAGTACGCCGATCTGCCATGCTTTGATCGCTCTCAACGCCTCCATCATCGTCTTGACCCCTTTCCACATCGCTTCGCCCGATGCATCTCAGCGCGATCGAGCGGCCATTGGACTTTCTCTACACATCGTTTTATCAACAGACTGTTAAGAAGTTTTGAAGGCTGGGACAGCCAGCATATCGTGTTTGGTCTTACCTCCTCCCCTCCCAGGGAAAGATTGAGGAGGGTCTCGACGCTCACTACAGGCAAACGGTTCGTGGGCGCCGGTTCTGGTCTCCGCCTGGCCACGCAAGGCAGCGACGCCGACGCGAAGACGCCTAGTCCGAAGACGCCCGCGGCTCCACTGGCAGGTCGAAGACGAAACGGCTGCCACTGCCCTCCGTGCTCTCAGCGCGGATGAACCCGCCGTGGGCTTCGACAAGCTGCCTGGCGATCGTCAGGCCTAACCCGGCACCACCGGTCTCTCTGTCACGCGATGGGTCGACGCGGTGGAACCGGTCGAACACGAACGGGAGTACGTCGGCCGGTATACCTTCACCGGTATCGGC
>CAUZJF010000188.1:0-5034 GCA_963579975.1 Dehalococcoidia bacterium | reverse complement strand
TCTATGCCGCGGAGGGCCCGAACTCGCTGAGATTCGCCGGCGGGGCGTTCAGTAAGTACGTGGTGACCGAGCCGTAGCGATGCCAAGCCGCCATCGCTCGTCGTCGCCGTCCCCCCGTGGCTCGGTCGCCCGCGGCCGGCGCGAGAGCTGTCGAGTGGGGAAAGTTCCGCGGACACGCTAAGGGAGGATACGAGAATGGGGAAGAAGATCAACCGTCGCGATTTTGTCCTGACGGGTGCCACGGTGGCTGGGCTGGCTGGCGTACGCCCGCGTTCGGCATTCGGCCGGGCGCCAGCGATCCAGACTTCGAGCGTGAAGCCACTGGTGATCGCGTCCAGCAACGGCTACGGGCCCAAGAACGGCGGGCCTGTGACGTGCGTCGAGAAGGCGTTCGGCATGATCACGAGTGGTCAAGATGTGCTGGACGCCCTGATTGAAGGCGTCAACATCGTGGAGCTCGACCCGATGGCTGGGGGCGTCGGGTATGGGGCCGCGCCGAACGCGGACGGTGTGGTCCAGCTCGATTCGTGCTGCATGCATGGACCGGGGAAGCGCGCCGGTGGTGTTGCCGCACTCGAGGGAGTGAAGACCGCCGCGTCGGTGGCCAGAGCTGTCCTGGATCACACAGACCACCACCTGCTCGTCGGACAAGGTGCTCAGACCTTCGCCCGGAACATGGGGTTCGAGATCTTGGATGACCTGAATACCGACCGGTCTCGGGAGCGGTGGCTCGAGTGGAAGCGGCGGACCGATCCAGACCACTATCTCGACCCTGACAAACGTGCGGCACGAGGCTACGAGGTCGGCCTGCAGATGATGGCCGAGGGGCTCATCGACGAGCATGACTTCTTCGGCACGATCAACTGCGACGGACTCAACTCGGCTGGTGAGATCTGCGGTGTCACCACCACGAGCGGACTGGCCTGGAAGATTGCCGGACGGACAGGCGACTCACCGATCCTTGGGGCTGGGCTGTATGTGGATGGCGCTGTCGGCGCCGCCGGCTCGACCGGACGCGGCGAAGCGAACCTCTACAACCTGACGTCGTTCTTGATTGTCGAGAAGATGCGTCAAGGGATGCACCCCAAAGACGCCGGGATGGAGGGGCTGAAGCGAATCAAAGCGAGCACGGTTGAGAAGCGGCTATTGAACAGTCGCGGCGAGCCTGCGTTCGGCATTAGTTTCTACATCCTGAATGCCAAAGGGGAGCACGCCGGCGTGTCGATGTACGCGAGCGAGCGAAGCCGCTACGCGGTCTGTACGGAGAACGGTCCGGAGCACGTGCCGCTGGAGCCGTTGCTGGGGGGCAGTTCGACAGACTGACGGCCTACTGGTTCCAAAGGTCGGTCAGACGGGTCATTGGGTCCCCACTTCTCGTAAAGGGAAGAAAGCGGCCACCGCAACCAAGCACTACCGCTAGACCGTTCGTTGAGCTTGGTTGGCAGAATTGGCTAATCGTAGGATTCAGCGTAATCTCCTTCGTCACAACGGCGGCTGCCCGAGTCTCTTCTCTGGCTGTTGGTCCGGCTTATTGCACTAACGCGTGTCTGGGCGGGGTCCAGTGTTCGTGCGAACTCCTTGGCAATAGCCAATAACGAACTCCAGGCGCGGGTGCCGATGGGACGGTAGGCCGTCAGATCGGTGGTGGTTGAGTCGGAAACTTGGTGTGCGTAGGAGGAGGCCCCATGTTCTCACGCTGTCTCGTCGTGGCCGTCGCAATCCTGCTGGCGGCGATTCCCGGTGCCGCGCAGTCAAGCCTCGGTGACGCCGCATCCTGGGCGTCGCATCTCTCCAATCAATACCGGGTCGTACCCAACATCACGTACCAGGTGAGCGACAATTGGGAGAGCAGAATCGATCTCTACGTCCCGCGCCAGGCCCCAGGTAGCACGCCAGTCCTCATGTACATCCATGGAGGAGGCTGGGTTGGTGGGAGTAAGGAAGGCAGCAGCCTACGACTCGCTCCCTGGCTGGAAATGGGCTGGGCTGTGGTGAACGTCGAGTATCGTCTCGGGCAAGTGGCACGAGCGCCGGCGGCTGTTGAGGATTGCCTCTGCGCCCTCCGCTGGGTGATCGCCAGCGCAGAGGAGTACGGCTTCGACACAGAACGGATCGTCGTTACCGGCAACTCCGCCGGAGGCCACTTGGCACTGACGACGGGCATCGTGCCGGCGTCAGCCGGTTTGGATCGCCAATGCCCGGGAGACGAGGAGCTGAGCGTGGCCGCCATCATCAACTGGTACGGCATCACGGACGTCGATGACTTGCTGGCCGGTCCGAATACGAGGAGTTACGCGGTGGAGTGGATGGGAAGCCAGCTTGATCGGCAAGACATTGCTGCGCGGGTATCGCCGCTGACCTACGTCCGACCGGGCCTTCCGCCCGTCCTGACAATCCATGGCGATGCAGATCCCTCGGTGCCTTACGAACACGCCCTCCGGCTGCAGACGGCTCTCGACGAAGCCGGTGTGCCGAACCGTCTTCACACTGTGCCTGGTGGCAGACATGGGGGGTTTAGCCGTGACGAGACGCTGGCGATCTTCCAAACAGTCCGTCAATTCCTCGGCGAAAACGGACTCCTGGTCGGGCGAGTCACGTCACAGGGTCAGCCGTAAGCAGGGCCGACCCATATGAACGGTGAACAGATCCAAGTGGTCCTGAACTGGCACCAGGAGCTGCTCGAGCGGGTACTGCCCTGCCCCCCTTGATTGGTCCACTTAGTATGAGAGAAATCGAGTCCGATTTCCCCTCCCATCAGCCAGCCCGTTCTGCGGTCTCCTTCACCACCACGAGCACCAGGGCCTGATCGGCGATGACCGACCGCAGGCAGCGGTGTTCGAGCTCCAGGGCCTTCAGGCGCTTCAAGTGATCCACGCGTAGCCCCCCGTATTCCTTGCGCCACCGGGAGTACGTCTGCTCACTCGTACCGAGCTTTCTACAGCCCTCAGCCGCGCTCTGCCCTCGGGCACACTCACCTTCGGCCTGGCGTAACTTGGTGATGAGTTGCTCCGGCGTGTAGCGTTTTCTTGGCATCGCTGACCCCTTCTTGGCCCGAAATCCTCTCTCTGGATCTGAACCTATTTAAGGGCGCAAGGTCACACCTTCGACCTGACGGCGCGGGTCGAATCTACCGCAGAGCCGTAATCGCGCCGCGTCTTTCAGGAAAACCCTCCGGGAATCCTCGCCAAAACCGGCTATAATTCGGCTCCTGCCGACCACGCGGGACCAACCTGGAGTCCTGCGGCATCGCAGCCCTGAGCCGTAAGGTGAGGCAGGCTGCGCGACGGGTGAACTGGTGCGGAGGTGCAGACGATGAAGATGAATCGCGTCAGGCTGCTAGCGCTGATCCTCCTCGGCGGGGTCGTCGGCGTGCCGGCTCCCGGCACGGCCCAGCCGCGCGGCAACCCGGCCGGTGAGTGGCGCTACATCGGCGGCGACGCGTGGCACACGCGGTACTCGCCGCTGAACCAGATCGACGGCGACAATTTCGAGGACCTCGAAGTGGCCTGGGTCTGGCGCGGCGACAATTTCGGTCCCTCGGTCGACCACCGGTTTCGGTCCACGCCGATCTACGTCGACGGTCTGCTCTATACGGTGGCCGGCCAGCGGCGAACGGTGGCCGCCATCGACCCGGCGACGGGAGAGACGGTCTGGACCTACCGCGAGCCCCACACCACCCGGTACGACCGGGGCATGCGCAACAACTACGGGAAGGGTGTCGCCTACGCCGAGGTGGACGGCCGCGGCGTGATCTTCACCAGCAGCCCCGCCTTCTTCCTCCATGCCCTCGACGCGAAGACCGGTCGCCACCTGGACGACTGGGGCCAGGCCGTCCCGCTTTCAGGATTCCCGGAGCGCGGTGTCGTGGATCTGCTGCCAGACCTGGTGGCCGACTGGGACCCCTGGCTGGAGTCGGGCTATTCCTACGACCCGGACCACGGGATCCCCCGGGACCTCGGCAACGTCAGCAGCTCGTCGCCGCCCATCGTGGTGGGCGGCGTGGTCATCGTGAGCAACGTCCACGAGCAGGGCTACTACCAGACCCGCACCGAGAACATCCCAGGCGACATCCTGGCCTACGACGCGCGGACCGGGGCGCACCTCTGGAAATTCCACGTCATTCCCCGGCCCGGGGAGTTCGGCCACGAAACCTGGGAGAACGACGCGTGGCGCACGACGGGCGACGTCTCGTCGTGGGCGCCGATGTCGGCCGACCTGGAGCGGGGGATCGTCTACATTCCGACGAACCCGCCGACGATCGACTTCTACGGCGGCTTCCGGCCCGGCGACACGCTGTTTGGGACGAGCCTCCTCGCGCTTGACGTCCAGACGGGCCAGCGCGTCTGGCACTTCCAGATGGTCCACCACGACATCTGGAACTTCGACAATTCGACGGCGCCGGTCGTTCTGAACGTCACGGTGGACGGCCAGCCGACGCCGATCGTGGTGCAAACGACCAAGCAGGGTTGGGCCTACACGTTCAATCGGGAGACGGGCGAGCCGGTTTGGCCGATCGAGGAGCGCGAAGTGCCCGAGTCGGATCTCCCCGGCGAACGGCTGTCGCCCACCCAGCCGTTTCCGACTTGGCCGCTGCCCTACGTCATGCAGGGGCTGACCGAGGACGACCTCATCGACTTCACGCCCGCGCTCCGGCAGGAGGCGCTGGAGATCATCAAGAACTACCGGATCGGACCGCTCTTCAACCCGCCGATCCAGGTGGGTCACCCCTCCGGCCTGCGCTCGTTCGTGAGTTGCCCGAGCGGCGCCACCAACATCAGCGGTCCGACAGCTGCCGATCCGGAAACCGGCATTCTCTACGTGGCGTCCCTGACCGGATGCCGGTCGGAGAACATCGTGCCCGGTCACGAGATGGACGAGCCGGACGATCCGATGACGACCGGCAGTACAGTCGCCGACTGGGTCGTCGCGAACCGCGGGAACTTCCGGGGCCCGCAGGGGCTGCCCATCTTCAAGCCGCCCTACAGTCGCATCACGGCGATCGACATGAACACGGGCGAGCATCTGTGGTGGATT
>CAUZJF010000187.1:0-5040 GCA_963579975.1 Dehalococcoidia bacterium | reverse complement strand
AGGGCCAGAAGTACACCCTGGGTCGAACAACCGGCGTGGCAGTACAAAAGGACGCGGCCATCGTCCCCTTCTTTGATGCTGAGGCTGGGTTCCCTGTCGTCGTGGGCGGCGCAGAGGGCCGTCCAGCCTCCCCCAGTGCGGCGGACCTTGTGGAGCCTGTTGAGGAGTTCGTCGACATTAGTCCCGGGTCGCATCGGCCTGACCATTACGACCACCTTCCAGAAAAGCGTCGAGAGCCTTCCTGCTGACTACAATCCGACGACCGAGTCGAAGCGCACCTGGGAATTCACCGCGCCTGGCAAGCTCATACGCTAGGTTCCTCCCGATGCCCAGGAGTTCCGCCGCATGGCTGACCGAAACCGTTGCCGTCTCTACCCTCGTTGCTTCCGACATGTTCTGTGCTAGTCCTTCCTGAAAGAATTAGGCGGTGTAGTTCTTGCCTCAATAATACCCCCCTGGTAGTATGGTGTAAAAGCCATACAAGCCCCCCTACATACATACGAGGATAATGATGAGCGACGGCCCGATTTCAGTAACCGGCGGATGGTGGAGATTCAGCGAATACGAGGTTAGAGACTCGCCCAAAGCGGCTCGTGTTGCTCCCGAGCTCCGCGATTACTTCCGGTATATCCGACCCGCCCCAAACGCGAGGCTCTCCCGGTTTGACGTCGGCATCGGGCCGCAAGACAGCGGTACGGCGGTGGACGTCGATGCAATCGTGAAGCTCGACCTGAATAGCGAGAACGAAATCCTCAAATGGTGCACCGAGTACGGGCTGCTTGGAATTCTCCCTGAACAAGCCTCCCTTATCAGGCTGCCTGCGCGCTATGAGGTGCCGCCCGGCTTGCCGGACTCACGGACACTGTTTCGCGCTCAGGTGGTCTACGCCAAGACCCACATTGGCTGGAAAGGCGTAGACAAGACTTCCATCGGGCCGAAGTCTCCGGTGTTAGAACTAGAGCCAGGGGAGACCGCTGAGAAGTATGTGGAGCCAGAAGGTCTTCCTCCAGGGCTTGAGGCGTCCGTTCTGACCACGTCGGCTTTGTTTTCTGAGGAGATTATTGAGCAGGGTCTGGCAGAAGGGCTCAGTATGTACTTCCCTGATGTAGCAGATGAAAACGTGCTCAGCTACGACTATCCGATGCCCCTCAGCGACCGGTTCTGGTTCGAGTACGGCGAGTCGTTAGAGAGCTTTCGTAACGCGGTCACACAGTTCAGAACGATGCTTGAAAGGCTCGAAGACATCTGGCCGCTTGAATCAGCCCCTGAGGAGGCTCTAAGGAACTTGTTCCTCGGCAGAAACCAGTTACATGCCATTTTGTCTTCCCGTCCCGCCCTCGGCCTAGGTGCCGATGGCTACGAGCCCAAGTGGGCATTCTCGTCGCTACTGGCATTGTTCGCGCTAGCGGCTCACATGAACCTCGTGGGTGGGAAGGCGGTTCGCCAATGTCAGAGACTGAGGTGCCGTCGCTTGTTCATGACCCCGGTAAAGACAAAGCGGTACTGCTCCGAACGATGTAGACGGAGTGAGGAGATGGCAAGGAATAGGAGGAAATAGGAACGATGAAGGGCAATATCCAGCAGCGCGGCCCCAGGACATGGCGACTGCGGTACGACGTACCCAGCCCTGAAGGGCGCAAACAGGTCAGCGAGACCGTCCACGGCAACAAGCGCGATGCCCAGCGCGCCCTGCGGGAGCGACTGGCCGCCATCGACAAGGGCATCTACATCGACCGCACCGACCAGACCGTCAGCGAGTACCTGGAGTACTGGCTGGAGACCCACTCTGCCAATATCAGCATCCGCACTCGTGTCGATTACGACACATGTGTCAGACGTCTCGGACGATTCATCGGGGCGATAACACTACAGAAGCTGCGGTCCGAGCATATCCAATCTACCTATAAAGCTATGCTCGACTCTGGCCTCTCTGGCAATACCATAAATCACAGCCACCGGGTGTTGACCAAGTCTCTCAGGGACGCGGTCAAGTGGGGTCTTGTCCTCCACAACCCCGCTGCTGCCGTTACGCCGCCGAGACCGGAGCGGAAAGAGGCCGGCGCATGGGACGCGGTCACCATCAGGCGGTTCATGGACGCCGCCGAGGGTTCCCGTCACCGTGACGCTTACAGTCTCGCCGCCCTGACAGGTATGCGGCGTTCCGAGCTTGCTGGGTTGAAGTGGCCCGACATAGACCTGAGGTCAGCGAGGCTCAGGGTTGTCAGGACTCGGCAACGCATCTACGGCCATGGGGTAGTCGAAGGTCAGCCCAAGACACATCGCTCGCGGCGGTCGGTCGCTCTCAGCCCGTCGGCGGTATCGGTGCTAGAGTCTATGAAGACTAAACAGATTGAGATGCGGCTCAAGGCCGGGCCTGCGTGGCAGCAGACCGACTACGTCTTCACCATGGATAACGGCGCACCCATTGACCCAGACAAGCTGAGCCATGAGTTCCGCCGAATCGTCAATGAGGCGGGGCTACCCAAGGGGACACTGCGCGGCCTCCGCCACTCATTTGCTACAGCCCTGCTGACAGCCAACGTACACCCTGCGGTCGTCCAGTCTGCGCTCGGACACTCCTCCATCACCCTCACCATCGATACGTATTCTCATGTGATGCCGGGGCTGGAAGAAGCGGCTGCTCGGAGGATTGACGACGTCCTTGGAGATGCGGTCGCTGGAAATTCGTGACCATTTTGTGACCAAATCGACCGTTACGACGAGCGAAAGGGCTCACAGCTATTTGCCCTGAGCCCCTTCGTTATGCGGTGGAGAGGTGGTGGGCCGGCAGGGATTCGAACCCTGGACACTCGGATTAAAAGTCCGATGCTCTAACCAGACTGAGCTACCGGCCCCGCGTTGATGGCGGCGGCCAACCGGCGTAATCTGAGCAAGTAAACTCCAACGAGCGCGGCTAGCCGCACGTATCTTAACACTCGCGGTTGCCGGGCCGACACTCCTGGAAACGCCATCTTTGGCGACGTCGGCGTGTCAGCCGTTCAGGGAGAGCGAGACTCCGGCTAGTCGAACTCCGGCAGTGCGCCGAAGTGTAGCTGCAGGATGGCCAGGGCGTCTACGATGTTGATTTTGTCCCCGCCGGGACCGTCGTGCACGGGCGCGCCGCTGTTGATCGGATGACACTGGGAGCCGGCCTGCGTTCCCACGGCCGTCTGCGAGAAGTGGCATTGCAGCAAAGCCCCAGTCGGCGACACGCGTCAGGCTGATGCCGTTGAGGACCACTTCGGCGCGCGAAGGCGTCACGCCTTTCTGGATCATGAACTGCCGTCCCGCCTCGCTATTCGCGACAACCGAATGGGCCCGCCGGGCCAGCGGAATCTCGAGTCCTCGGTATATACATGACAGCCGTCCCCGTGCGCTTGTCCACTCGACGTCATTTAGCTCGTAGGTGTCGGGGTCCAGCAGGGTGCTCCGGTCAGCGGGCTTTCGATCACGGACCCGCCAGACCGGCAGGTGGTGGCCGCCGAATTGCCGCTGAATGAAGCGCATCTTGTCTTCAACGGAGTCGAACCCAGCGGGCGAATCGAATGGGGGAAATATCCTGGCATGGCCGTCGACTATCACTGGTCCGCTGGTCCCGGTTACTGCAGGAGTGCGGGCACCTTACGCCCGTGCCATGGGAAGGCGTAGCTGGGATCGTTGTCGAACCGTTTCAGGCCGAGCCGTAGTCTGATCGACGTCGAAGGGGGCAGCTCGACGACGACGTGGCGTCCACCGAGCGGGACCGTCTTCTCACCTGCGCTGTCAGAGTAGCTTGCCTCCGTGAAACTGTGCTCGCCGAACGCTCCCGCTTGCACGATCACTTTCCGGGTAGCGCGACAGCCTGTATTCACCAGTTGCACCGACGCCCCATCGTCCTTGAGCTCGCCGACGTGCGCGGCTACATCGAGAGGTAGGCCGGGCCGCCCTCGGTCCTGGTCGAAGTATCGAAGAGTGGCTCGAAGTAGTCCGCCGTAGTAATAGGTCGGCGGCGCGCCCATGGCGACCTGGGTCAGCCCTTTCATCACGATTGGATTGGCTTGCTCGCCGTTGCCATCCCGTTCGTCAGGGTCGGCCGGGTCTGGCGGCCATCGGTTGTCGAAGAGGATGGTATCGAAATCCCGGTCGTCCTCGCCCATCATGGCGATGGTGTTCTCGACGTGCTCGATCTCGTGGCGGAGGGTATCCTCCGGCCATTTCGGGTAGTGGCCCGCGTAGTACTGGAAGCGCCCGTACTCAGCCCCGCCACCGCCTCGGTCGCCTCCGGGCCCGCCGGACTGGTTCCAATCGCGCTCGACATCGCCGTCCCGAACGGCCGCGATCAGGTCGTGGTCTTCAGCAGACATCGACGCGTGGTAGAGGTGGGCCATGTTGTGGATTCGAGTCGACGCCGGCTGGTACGAAATCCATCCCTCCGGGCCGTACCGGTCCGGGAACATGAGCTGTCCACCCTCTCCTTCGATCGCGTTGTCGCGTAGAAAGCGGAAGACCGAGCGCGACAGCTCGAGGTATTCGCTGTCGCCGCTAAGGAGGTGGGCGCACTGGGCGCCGATGGTCGTCCCCTCAAGTATGTAACGGGCGCCCCAACCGCAGTTCCACCCACGGAGACCTCCCCACCACAGTCCCTCGCGTCGCTCGCCGATCTTGCCGGTCAGGCCGATGTTGTCGGGGACAATCCCACCGTTCTGACGCGTCCTTTCCAGCCACGCGCCGACGTACTCGAGCACCCAGTCCTTGTACCGCTGCTCTCCGGTGTAGAGATATGCGTTGGTAACGAGGGCCGCCGCCCCCAGGTTCATCGGCACGTCCCCGCTGAGGACCATCTCGTCGAAGAGCTTCACGATCTCTTCGCGACGGTTGGGGTCCAGGTGCCAGTCGTCCGTCAGGTCCTTGACGACCGGATAGAGCGTCGAGACATAGAGAGTGTTCCGTCCAGGCTGGCTCGCCAGCCTGTGGGAGTAGTCACCTACCGAGCCGGGCTGGAGCCACGCCCTGATCCAGTCGATGTAGTCGGTCGTTCCTCCTCCCGACTGGGAGACCGCG
>CAUZJF010000186.1:0-5045 GCA_963579975.1 Dehalococcoidia bacterium | reverse complement strand
CTCCCGCGTCGCAACCATCCCAACCTACAAGCCCAACACTCACGGATCGATTACGACGCGGGAGTTGCCACAATGAGCCTTCTAGGCGTTGTCGTCGGTCGCTAGCCTTCGGGCTCGAACGACCCTGGTCGATTCGGGATAGTTCCCTGCAGCGGCGTTGTCCGAGGCGGCGGCGATCTCGGCCACAAAATATCAGTCAGCTTGAGTTGGATGTCGAAACCCAAGGGGAGCATTGGAACAGAGAGCGGACATGGCAGCTGCGTGCAGGCGAGAAGGCTTCGGGCGCCATTGCCAATCAACGCCGCCCTCGATGGCCTCATGAAGGTCTCGGGGCAAGTTGGCGACTCTCGTCTAGGAAATGATTGATTGGATACGTCCTTCGATCAATATTCGGTCGTCATCTACGTATGCTTCCAACGAATGACTTGGCAGATGTAGCCAGGATTATCCGGTGTTCCAAGGAGGATCTCGATGCACTTCCGGCACACGCTTTCAGGGATGGGACGGTCATGTACGCCGCCGTTGCGGTAATTGTTGATGACCTTGTGCAATCCCTTCCTAACGAACTCCTTGCTGGTCAGAAACTCGCCGTTGGTCAAGCCTGTCAGGTAAGCGTAGAGTCGCTTCTTGAGCTCTGAAGCATCATCCTGGGGAGCGCGCAGGAGGGAGGACATCGTCCCTAGTGTCGGCGCTTTTCCACCGTCGAGGAAGACGGCCAAGCTGTGTTCGGCATGGTTCTCGGTGTCATACTCGAAAGGCCCTTTGCCTCCTTCGTCCCGGAAACTGGCCAGCACCAAGCCCAGCTCGACTTCCAGCGCCTTCACAATCTCGATGCTGACGGGCGCGTAGTCGAGCTGTGGCGCGTGGCCCTGGCGATCAAGGTGAAGCAGCGCCGTCGACAAGAAATGCCGCGCAGCCGGGCCGAGTAGCTCCCAAGTGGTTACACCGACCCGGTCGACAACAAGTCGCCTCCCTTCAGGGTCGATATGGCAATCGGCCGAGGATGACCATTTTTCCCAGTCGGCTTCATCGATTTTCAGGCTCTCGAGGAGTTCCTCGCGCTGGTCTGAACTGCTCGCCCATAGCAGGTCTTTGGCGAATCCGGCGAAGTCCACATGCAGGGTCCTCAACGTCCCATTGCACAGGGTCACGAGGTCGGCCGCGTCGGCAGGTACGTACCCAGATCGTAGGATTCGTAGACCGATACGGTGAAGACCGAGTCGGAACCGGTCGCCCTGCAGTTCCTCGGCGCTGTCTCCTCCCGACCCTTCGAAGCCGATGTGTACACAGGAGGCAGCCCCTTCCGTTCGAAAGCGGCTGTCGTGCTCGCGTTCATAAGCGTATAGGTGTCCAAGGGCATCCATTGGCCCATCGAAGTCAAGAGGAAAATCAGAGCCTTCTCCGGTCACGGCGTCCCAGCACCTGACGAAGAAGCGATCGAGTAGATTGGAGGCGCTCGTCGATTCGAAGCGCATTTTCGAAGACTCCTCGAGCTTCACCGACTGCAGCGCCAAGCCCACGATCTCTTCGGCATCAGACTCGGTGAGGTCTTTGGTATCGGGACTGTCGCGGCTGGGCTCGAGAGTGAAGCTGCGGTCCAGCGGCAACAATTGCACGCTCTGTCCACCTGACCAACGGATTGTGTCGTGTCCCGTCCACGCTGCCAACTCTGACTCCCGCTCGAAGGAGTTGTCTGAGAGCACCCTCCAGATGCCCGACAGCGTAGCCATCTTCGGGACTTCGTCTGTCGCGACTCCCTGCATGGAAACTGGATGATCTCCGTGGAAGATCAGGCGACCATATGCGGTTCTTTCCCGGTGGCCATCTGGGTTTATGCACCAAGCCGCCAAAGGGCTCACGTCCACAAGTTCGAGCAGCCGGGACCGCAGATCCGCCACTGGCGTGGGGCGAAGGCTTGCCATCGCCTCATGGGGGTCCTGTGGAGGATTTGGTCCCACTGGGACCATCCGATTCCTTCCGTTTCCAAGATGGACCTTGTGGAAATGCTCTGCCTCTTCCTGTGACGTGAAGAAGGCAAAGGCGCCTTTGGTAGAGTTCCAATCTTGTTGGAGAGGCTCATGAGCGAGAACCACCACGAGGTCGTCGGTGCGAAGCTCATACAGCGGGTCACCGTGGTCCCAGTCCCGAAAGGGACAAAGAACAGCAAATTGCCCACTCACAGGATCGAGGACGTCGAATCGCTCCCAGTGCAATACCTCAGCGTGTTCAAGCTTCTTCACGCCAGTGCGGGTCATGCAGGAATCCAATCCCTCTTCTGTGATCGAGGCCAGAACGGTGGGGAGATCGACTCCCGCGTCCTCAACGCGGACCATGAACATGAACCTGAACCTCTCCGGGAATCGTTTCCAATCCGTTCCTTCGATGCCTGCCAACCCCTCGCCGGCTGCCCGCCTCATGAACTGCCACGGGTCCCCAACTCGGATGAGTCCTGGTTGCCCTCGGTCACGCGAAGCGAGGGCGTCAGCATTTTCTTCCAAGAAGGCATGCCCGGACCCGCTATCTGGAGCAACACAGGCCACGGCACCTACCCTGTAGTCTCCGATTCCTGCTAAAAGGGCCTTTCCCAGAGTGATGGCATACGCACCCTGAAGTCTGTCGAAGTGGTCGTTCACATCAGTACCTCCCCAATCGGGACGTGCAGGTCGCCCTGAACTCTTCTGCAATATGTCTTTTAGACCGTACTCCGCACAGTCACGAAGTTCGCCACCACTTCAGACATGCGAGATTGAGGTCCCGCCGGACGACGTATCCCGCTACCGTGATTGAAGCCCGAGACACCATCCAGCCTACCGGTATCACACTGCCGTGTCGCTGTTGTTGAGCAGGAACTCAAACTTGGCTGTGCTACCGTACGCGGGCATGAAACGCGAACAAAGATGCCAGTGAGCGATTTCGTGAAGCTAGACACTCAGGAGGCATTGCAGGTGGACCCGCCGCGAAGGATGGATGGAGTCGGTACAACTGTTTGTTGACAGGACTGCGGAGTGAAGGCGGGCAGCAGGTCGTGAAGATGTTGCACGACGGGAGACGCAGATGAAGGGACCCGATCGTCTTCGAGGGTGCCTGCTCGGGCTGGCGGTCGGAGACGCGGTCGGCACGACTGTCGAGTTCAAGCCGCGTGGGCAGTTCAAACCGCTGTCAGACATGGTGGGAGGCGGACCGTTCAGACTCGAGCCTGGGCAGTGGACAGACGACACGTCCATGGCGCTGTGTCTCGCAACCAGTCTCGTCGAGAGAGGCGCTTTCGATGCACGCGACCAGATGGACCGCTACTGCCGGTGGCAACACGAGGGATATCTCAGCAGCAACGGTCGCTGCTTCGACATCGGGAACACGGTTACTGCTGCGCTCCGACGCTATCAGGAAACGGACGACCCGTTCGCGGGTTCGTCCGACCCGCAGTCCGCTGGCAACGGCTCGATCATGCGTCTGGCACCGATTCCGATGTTTTTCTTTCCTGATGAGGATGCCGTCGTCGAGCACGCTGGAGAGAGTTCGCGCACCACGCACGCTGCGGCCGAGTGTGTAGACGCTTGTCGGCTTCTAGGCCTCATCCTTTGTCGCGCGCTGGCCGGCCAGGACCACGACGAGCTTCTGTCGGGCGTCTCCGGCCACACCACTAGCTCGGAGAAGATCGCCGCCATTGCCCGAGGCGACTACGCGTCTAAGAGCGAGTCGGAGATTCGAGGCACGGGCTACGTCGTCGAGAGTCTCGAAGCCGCGCTCTGGTGTTTCGCCGGGACAGATAGTTTCGAGGCAGCCATCCTCCGAGCGGCCAATCTCGGGGACGACGCAGATACGACCGCGGCCATCTGCGGTCAGGTCGCAGGCGCCCACTATGGTGAAGCGGGTATTCCGCCGCAGTGGCTCGAGCGACTGGCGAAAAAGGACGATATCGCCGCCCTGGCAGACCGCCTATGTCAACACAATAGTCGGACGCATGCAGACTAGCGCCTCTTTGGTTCGTCTCGTCGGCCCGCCACTGAAGCGAACTCCTTTTCTTCACGGCTTCGGTCCAAGAACGATCGGCGGGTTCGTCGCGTACGGGTTGTTCGGGCTGAGCGGGATGTATGGACTTCCATAGACACCATACGGGTTCTTGATGCTATCCGGCGAGTATGGGCTACCGTATCGACCATACGGATTCGAGATGGAATCTGGTGCGTATGGATTGCTGCTCAGCTCCCCGAGATAGGTGCCATCGCCGCCGTAGATGTGGGGCGTCTGGGTGGCGTACGGGTTTGTGAAACTGTACGGGCTATACGGGCTGCCGTAGCGCCCGTAGCGGTTCAGCAGACTGTTCGGTGCGTACGTGCTCCCCGCCCCGTAGGGGTTGGATAGCGAGTCCTGACGATATGGGTTGCGACGAAGCCGCCCGAGGAACTCGTAGCCGTCATGCTCTCGGGCCGTCTCGTGCGTGTGCGGTACACCCCATGTTTCGGTTTCGACACTTTCCGACGAGTCAGTACCCGTCCAGATGCCCAGCGAGTCTGTCTGCGCCGACGCGGAATAGGCGGTTCCAAGCAGAACGACAGCGATCCCGAGAACGATGGTTGAGTTGCTCATATTGCACCTCCGACCTGATGGATGCGACGGGGCGTCCCTGGCATGGCGTGGCTATTGAGCGTAGGCATGCAACCGTCGTGCCCTTCGGCAACCCACGAAACTCAGCCACCGTTGGTACCTCCGAAGGACATCCTTGTATCGCAAAGCGGTCACAATCTGTCCCGCTCCCGTAGCGCCGACCCGCCAAGCCTCGGGCTAACCGTCGTGGGCAATCAGGGGTGCCAAGGCAAGCAGACCCACTTTCCGGTCTGCTGAGCGAGGCGACGTTCGGACACCGAACCCTGGAGGAATTCTCCCAGGAGCGGGCTGAGTGACTGAACAACCTGGTCGTGATCGCCTCGCTGAGAACGGCGGAGCAAAAATAGACCACAGCGCGGCGGGGTAGCGCGGCCTGAGGGCGGCGGAAAACAAGACCGCGTGGGTGGTCCACCGAGCATTCCGAGGGTGTTGTGTGGAAC
>CAUZJF010000185.1:0-5082 GCA_963579975.1 Dehalococcoidia bacterium | reverse complement strand
ATTGAGCGTCTGCGGCGGTGTTCACTCTGGCGACGAGGACGCCTTGAGCGCCGCCGTCCAGGGCGTGCAGGAGCAGTTCAGGGTTGTTTTGCATACGGGCGATGGCGGTCATGCCGTGTAGGTCCGCAGCACGGAGCACCTGGGTCAGCGCGCTTTCGTCGAACAGGTCGTGCTCGCAGTCAACGATGGCGAAATCGAACCCCAATAACCCTGCCATCTCCACAAGATCGGCGTCGTTCGGCCCTACGGTGATGCCAAACGCGGCACCTCCGGTTTTGAGTATTTCTTTGGTCCTGTTGTGACGCACCAACGACTGTCTCCTTGCACTTTACGACGGTTTAGGGCCCGACCGCTTTTCCGTAGGCCTACCATTCAGGTCGGCCGAAGAGGGGCCAATTCAGTGGCATACCTGTCCATCACCCATTCCATGTCCACAGAATCAGGAATGCCGAGTGTAGACGAACTCGTTCCAGATCGGTTTAGAGTCTTTTGGGGAGTCCGTTGTGGTGGTTCGAGGGTAATAGTCATTCGGCCCTACGGAGATCACGGAACTAATCTCCCGCCCGATTTCGCCCCACTTGCACCCACGGGACGCTTCGCGAAGTAGAATCTGCGGGCCGCAGCCCGGCGTTCTCATCCATGCAGGGCCGCAGATCGAGAACATCGCCCCCACTATTTACGGAGAATCCCCCATGAACGGAACCCAGTTCATCGCCCGCATCCTCAAAGAGGAGGGCGTGGAGCAGATGACATGCTTCCCGAGCAACGCCCTCATCGAAGAAGTTTCCAAAGAGGGCATCCGCCCGGTCATGTTCCGGCACGAACGTGGCGCCGTGATGGCGGCCGACGGTTACGCCCGATCAGGCGGTGGCGAGGGATTTGGCACTGTGATGATGCAGCATGCTGCCGGAGCGGAAAACTCCGTGGGCGGACTCTCACAGGCATTCGGAGACAACGTGCCGATGCTCGTACTGCCCGGTGGGTACCCGCTTGCCGAGCGAAACATTCGACCGAACTTCGCGGCCGTCAACAGTTATGGCAGCGTTGTGAAATCGGTTGAAGCCATTGACACACCGACCCAGATAGGTGCCGTGATGCGCCGTGCGTTCCAGGCTCTTCGCAACGGCAGGCGAGGTCCGGTCGTGGTCGAGATGACTACGGACATCTGCGCAATGGAGGTCCCGGAAGAGGCGATGAACTACACGTCTCCCACTTCCGCAAAATCTGCCCCATCCGCGGGTGACATCAAGGACGCAGTGAAGCTCCTGCTCGCCGCCAGGAAGCCGATGATCTGGTCCGGCGCAGGTGTGCTCTTCTCCGGTGCATCAGCCGCACTCACAGAGCTTGCCGAACTGACCGATATTCCGGTCTTCACGACCATGGAAGGTAAGTCCAGTTTTGATGAGCGTCACCCACTCTCCCTCGGCGCAGGGTCGGGTGCGACTACCGGTCAGGCAAATAAGTGGATCGTCGAGTCCGATGTGATCATCGGGTTGGGTACTAGCTTTACCCACAATAGCTACTGCCAGCGTGTGCCCGACGGTAAGACGGTGATCCACAACACGACGACCGAAGACGATGTGAACAAGAGCACGCCGTCCGATCTCGCACTGATCGGCGACGCCCGGCTCACCATCGAGGCCATGATCGACGAGATCAAGGGTCAGATCGGTGAGGGCGGCCGTGATACCGGCGTGGCTGCCGAGATTGCAGCCGTGAAAGCGGAGTGGATGAAGGAGTGGCAGCCGATGCTCGAGGTGGCCGATGAGCCGCTCAGCCCGTACCGCGTCATCTGGGAGATCGAGAACAACATCGACCAGGAAAACAGCATCGTCACGCACGACGCCGGTGGGCCTCGTGACGCCATGGTCCCGTTCCTCACAGCGACGGTCCCACACAGTTACATGGGCTGGGGTAAGACGACTCACCTGGGCTTCGGAATCCCGGCGATGATCGGTGCAAAGCTGGCCAATCCGGACAAGTTCTGCCTGAACTACATGGGCGACGGCGCGTTCGGCATGTCCGGACTGGACGTCGCAACCGCTGCGAAGGCTAACCTGCCGATCACCACGGTTCTGCTGAACAACGGCGGTATGGCGACATACCCGGGCGGATTCCCGGTGGCTCGCGAGCAGTACGACGTGTCGTTCATGGCCGGCAACTACGCGCAAATCGCTGAAGGCATGGGCGCCACGGGGATTGTGGTCTCCAAGGTCGCAGAGATGGGGCCGGCGATTAAGAAGGCCCGACAGTTGAACTCAGAGGGCAAGACGGTCTTGATCGACGTTCACTCCAACTTCGAGGCCAAGAAGTCCCGGTTCTAAAGCGAACTTCGACGCTGGTGGTCCGCCCCTGGGAAGCCTCCGGGCGGGCGCTGGCAGCGTGCACTGAACCAGACACCGTCCAGGGTCGTTGCAGCAACATCATCGTAGGTGCGGATAGCGATCCGCCGTAGGGGCCGGGCCGCTGCCCGCCCCTACGTCTGTCTCGACGGCGTGGCGTTCTAATCAGTCACAGGTAAGGGAACGAAGTGCATGCCATTTTCGAACAACCCGATTGATGGGACAAAGATTCATTACCAGGCCGCAGGCTCGGGCCCTCCCCTGCTTCTGGTTCACGGGTTCAGCGGGTCCCTGCAGGGGTGGATCGATTGTGGGTACGTGGACGCGCTGAAGGCCGACTACCGGCTGGTCATGTACGACGTTCGTGCTCACGGCGACAGCGGCCACCCGCATGGGCTGGAGTCATACACGCCCGAGTTACATGTGAATGACGCACTGGCAGTGTTGAACGATCTTCGGATCGACCGGGCCCATTACTTCGGCTACTCGTTCGGCTCGTGGATCGGGTACTCGATTCTCAAGTACGCGCCTCGTCACCTTCTTTCGTTCGTTGGCGGCGGAAGCGATCCGTACCACCGGAAAAGCGCCCTCGTGGGCAACATCATCGAGTCACGAAAAGACGGGTTGGAGGCAGCTCTGGCGGTTGCCGAAGAGCGAAACGGACGGATGTCAGACGCCGCCCGTGCCAACTATCTCAAGCAGGACCCCGACGCCCAGATTGCGGCGATCACGGTTCGGGGCGATACGCCCGGTTTAAGTGAGGGACTCGGTTCGGTCACGCAGCCCGTACTGGCGTTTGCCGGGACCGAAGATGGGAACCATGATTTCGTCAAGAAGGCCGCGGGCGAAATGCCGACTGCGTCGTTCGTTTCGTTGGACGGCCTGGATCACGGACAGGCGTTCCGGCGTAGCGACATCGTCCTGCCGCACCTAACAGAATTCCTAGCCGGCGTTGAATCGGCGAGGGCGCTGGTCTAAGCGATGCTGAATCGTTGGGGCGTATCAGCTGTCCACAAAGAACCGTCCAGCGAAATCATCGTAGGGGCCGGGCAATACGCCCGAGGGAAGGCCGTTGCCCGCCCCTACGTGCTCATGCTGCGGTAAGCGCACCTCACCGGTTCTCAAAGGGCCTGCGTTCAAGGCGATTACTCCCGCTACGCCAGACCGGGCGGATTGCCATACGCCCCTACATGTTTCGACGTTCCCCTTCACCCGGACGCAAGCCCGCCCCTACGGAGCGCTGACCGTTATCTCGTGCATCGCGTGGTGGCGGTTGTTCGGCCCAGCGGCCCTTCTCCGAGGCGACGGCCCACGCATCGCTACCCGTGATGGCCGGGTCCTCGACCTCGTAGTAAGCGATGTAGGTCGGCTCGCCGTCGCCTACCTCTTTTAGCTCGCCGCCGATGGCCAGCGACGCCGGCTGCTTTTTACTGCGGGAGACGGAGATCACCCCGGGTACTTTCATCAGCTCAGGGATGTGCTCCGTGTTGTACACCTCGTTGAATATGGCGTCTTTATCCGGATCGACATCCATGCTGACGACGAAGACATATCGGGTCTTGAACGGCATTTCTGGCTCTTTCCTCGGTTCCTGTAATTCTGAATCGAGTTCAGGTTCCGTCGCTATTAACGTTGTCAGAGTCACTGTATATCGATTACGCCAGATTGGCGTCGTCAATAGGCCACCTGGATTTCCTGTGCGTCGTTCTTGGCGCGAGACTTGTCACATATGCCAGAACGACTTCAGAAAATTCTCTCCTCGGCGGGCGTCGCATCACGGCGTAAATCTGAGGAGATGATCGAACAGGGCCGCGTCGCAGTTAACGGGGTTACGGCGACCGTCGGAGATCAGGCGGAAACCGGCGTCGACGTAATCACCGTGGACGGCCGGTCGATCTCGGCTCAACGCAAACGATACCTAGTGCTGAACAAGCCGCAGGGCCACGTCACGACGCTGGCCGACCCGCAGGGCAGGCCGACGGTTGCGGACCTAGTCGATGTCCCTGAGCGGTTGTTCCCGGTGGGTCGACTCGACTACGACACCGAGGGTTTGCTAATCCTGACAAATGATGGCGATTTCACTCAGCGCATTACCCATCCAAGCTACGAGATCGAGAAAGTCTACGTGGCCCGTGTTGCAACCCCGATCGGTCTGCGTGCACTTGACCTACTCAGGACAGGCGTGCAGTTGGAAGACGGCATGTCAGCGCCGGCCAAAGTCCAAATCGTGTACCGGGACCAGAGGACGGTCGAGCTGACAATCCATGAGGGTCGAAACCGGATGGTCCGTCGGATGTTGGCTGCGGTAGGTTCCCCCGTCACAGGGCTGATCCGCACGCGAATCGGTCATTTAACACTGGGCGACCTTCCAACAGGCAAGTGGCGTGAGATGACGGCGGTCGAGGTAGCAGGATTGCAGGGCGAAGTCACAGCGCCAGGAAGACCGGCACCAGCGACACGCATGAGATCCACGAGATCACCGAGGCCAGTTGGTCGAAGGAACGATGACCGCAGAGCCGGTTCAACAAATCGAGGCGCACGCAGCCACCGTTAAAGACGATATCGAGTGGGCTGGCGGAGTAATTCTCTGGATGGAGACCATAAATGACCATTATCCAGCGCAGGATTTTTTACGGAAACGTCGGTTCAGCCGGTGAACTGGTGACCTGGGCACACGACATGTACGAGGTGATCAGGGTGCACAGCCCGGAAATACCCTTCCGAGTGTTGTCCGACTACC
>CAUZJF010000184.1:0-5104 GCA_963579975.1 Dehalococcoidia bacterium | reverse complement strand
ACTCGCCGAGTTCATGTTCGGCAGCGAAGAATCTGTCGTCCGCGTCGACATGTCCGAGTTCATGGAGCGCCATTCCGTGGCAAGGCTGGTTGGAGCGCCTCCCGGATACATCGGATACGACGAAGGCGGCCAGCTTACCGAGGCCGTGCGTCGGAAGTCGTACTGCGTGATCCTTCTCGATGAGATCGAGAAGGCCCATCCCGATGTGTTCAACATCCTGCTCCAGATATTCGACGACGGTCACCTGACCGACGCCAAGGGCCGGAAGGTGGACTTCCGAAACACGATCGTCGTTATGACGAGCAACATCGGCTCCGATCTGATCCGCCAGGATCGCACGTTGGGATTCAGCCCCAAAAGGGAAGGGAACGAGAAGGTTAACGCCGTCTACGAACGGATGAAAACCAATGTCCTGGATGAGATTAAAAAATTCTTCAGGCCCGAGTTCCTGAATCGCGTGGACGAGACAGTTGTCTTCCACGCCCTGAGCCGCGAGCACATGCAGTATATTGTTGACATAATGCTCGAGAGCGTAGCCTCCGGCCTTCTGGAGAAGGGGATCAATCTCGAGGTCACGGACACGGCCAAAGACTGGCTCGCCGACAAGGGCTTCGACCCGCAGTTCGGCGCACGTCCGTTGCGGCGGGTCATCCAGAACAGCCTGGAGGACAAGCTGAGCGACTCGATTCTCGAGGGTGAGCTTAGTCCCGGTGACACCGCCATGATCGACGTGGAGGATGGGACGATCACGGTCAAGTCCCAGTCTCCGCTGCCAGTAAGCTCCGCATAGTCAGCAGCTCCGGCAATTCAGCACCGATCAAAGGGGTGGGTCTCGAGGCCTGCCCCTTCGTGTTTGCAGCGCCGTCGAACCGACCCGACATGGCAGGCTGCATGGTTCGGTTGTTGACGTTTCAGTTCTCCAGCCCGCCTTGTTAGAATGTTGCCTCGGATCCGATAGAGGTCTCCCGTGGCCAGAGCCAAGCCAAAAACGGTTTTCGTTTGCAGCAACTGCGGGAACGACACCCCTCGGTGGGAGGGGCGCTGTCCCTCTTGCGGCGAGTGGAACACACTCGCCGCACACCGGCAGGAAAAGGAGCGGACCGTTGCGAGTTGGACAGGTCTAGCGTCCGTTCCGGCGCAAGAGCTGGCGCAGGTCGAGGTTGACGAGCAGCCCCGTCGCCCATTTGCATCTCAGGAGGTGAACCGGGTCCTTGGGGGAGGCATCGTGCCCGGCTCGGTTGTGCTGATCGCCGGCGACCCCGGGATCGGCAAGTCTACTCTGCTGCTCCGCCTGGCGGGAGACATCGCCGAGACCGTGGGCGAGACCCTGTACGTGTCCGGTGAAGAGTCGATTTCCCAGATCAAGATGAGAGCCGACCGGCTCGGGGTCTCCGGGCGGCATCTGATGCTGCTCCAGACCACCTCCCTGAGCGACATGGTCGACCAGTTGAACAAAACATCTCCCGCTCTCGTCGTCGTGGACTCGATCCAGACGATGCAGGACGACACGGTCGAGTCGGCGCCGGGGTCGGTTTTCCAGATACGCGAGTGTACGCGAACGCTGGTGCAGTGGGCGAAAGCCCAGGCCGTGCCCATCGTCCTTGCAGGCCACGTGACCAAGGGCGGAGACATCGCCGGACCCCGGGTCCTCGAGCATATGGTAGACGCCGTGCTGTATATGGAGGGGGACCCGATAAGCTCATGGAGGCTGCTGAGAGCAGTCAAGAACAGGTTCGGCACAACCAACGAGATCGGCGTTTTCGAGATGACCGAATCAGGGCTGATCGAGGTCGATGACCCCTCCGCTACCTTCCTATCCGAGCGCCAGGAAGGGGCTGTGGGTTCCGTCATAATCGCGACCCTGGAGGGCAGCCGGCCAATGCTCGTCGAGGTCCAGGCTTTGACCAACCCTTCGGTCTTGCCGGCGCCCCGACGCGTGGCTACTGGGATCGATTTCAACCGGCTACTCCTGGTATGCGCCGTGCTGACCCGCAGGGCAGGTATTTCGTTGGCAGACCAGGATGTCATCGTCAACGTGACGGGTGGACTCCGAGTCAGCGAACCCGCCGCGGACCTCGGGATGGCACTCGCGATCGCGTCCAGCTATCGGAACGCTCCCGTGGCGAGGGGAAGCGCGGCGGTAGGCGAGATCGGACTGAGCGGCGAGGTGCGACGAGTGCCCCAGCTTTCACGCCGACTCGTCGAGGCAGGAAGGCTCGGACTACAACAATGCCTGGTGCCGGCCACACGTAACGACGGAGTCAACGGTCCGGACGGGCTGGCCGCGACGCCGGTAGCCACGCTACGCCAGGCCGTCAGCGCGGTCCTTGGGTCGAGAGCCGGGACCAGCTCGGCCGTCTACGCGGACCTTGTCTAGCCAATGACCATCCGGCGCCGAAACCCTCCTTGCGTCTGCCACGCATGAAGACCGGTTATCTCAACTGCGTCGGTGGCATCAGCGGCGACATGCTTCTGGGCGCGATCGTCGATTCCGGATTGCCTGTCGAGAAGCTGACCGATGCGCTGAACGGTCTTCGGGTCGGTGGATTCTCGCTGTCGTCTCGAAGTGGGACACGGGGAGGGGTCACCGGCACCGTCGTCGATGTGACGCTCGACGGTGGTGACGGCCGCCGAAGTATTCAGGGCTTCATCGACGTTACCGAGAAGTCGAGTCTGCCGCGCGAGGTGGTGGACCGGGCGTGCGAAGTCTTCCGCTGTCTTGGCGAGGCCGAGGCCCGAGCTCACCGCGTGGACATTGGGCATACGCAGCTTCACGAGCTAGGTAGCTTGGATACCCTGGTCGACGTCGTGGGCGTCGTCGTTGGGCTGGAGGAGCTTGGGATCACCCGGCTGTACGCATCGCCTCTGCCAACAGGTTCGGGAATCGTAGACAGCGAGCACGGCGCGTTGCCGGCGCCATCTCCCGCGACTCTCGAACTGATGGCGATGGCCGGCGCGCCGGTGGTAGCGCCGCCTGTGGCCAACGCGGGCGAAATGGTGACGCCGACAGGCGCCGCCATCGTCACGACTCTCGCGACGTTCGACCAGCCGGCTATGCTCCTCGAGCGCGTAGGGTACGGTCTCGGCTCAAGAGACCCGGACGGCTACCCCAACGTCCTGGCGCTTTGGATCAGCGAAGAGGCCGCCGACCCTGGCGTAATTCGCCTCTCGATGATTGAGACGAACATCGACGACATGGCGCCCGAGCTCTTGGCCTACGTACAGGAGCGCCTGTTCGATCTCGGAGCGCGAGATGTCTGGTTTACGCCGATACAGATGAAGAAGGCCAGACCGGCCACAATGCTGAGCGTCCTGGTCCCACCCGAACTTGAGTCCCAGGCTGCGGACCTTGTGCTACGCGAGACCACAACCCTAGGAGTGCGGGTCGTCCCGACGACGCGGTACGAGGCCGGCCGAGAGATCGCCGAAGTGGAAACGAGCTTCGGCCCCGTTCACGTGAAGCTCAAGCGGCTCGCCGGCGAGAACGGTGCCGTGTCTCCAGAGTACGAGGACTGCCGCCAGATCGCGATGGAACGTAACTTGCCTTTGCTGGATGTCTACAGGGCAGTGCAGGAAGAGGCTTCGAAGAAGCTGCTGTAGGCTGGCCTCAGCCCATTAGTTCTGGCCTGCATGCTAGAATGGGACGAGAATGACCACCACCGACAAGATGATCTACGTGGACCACGCCGCGACCACTCCGGTCCGGACTGAGGTCCTTGAAGCCATGCTCCCGTACTTCACCGAGAGCTTCGGGAATCCTTCGAGCATCTACGGCCTCTCCCAGGAAGCACGCAAGGCCGTCGACGACGCCCGTACCACCGTCGCGCACATACTCGCCGGACGACGTAGCGAGCTGGTCTTCACCAGCGGGGGCACCGAGTCTGACAACATCGCTATCCGGGGCGCGGTCTTCGCCCTTCGCGATTCGGGAAATCACGTCATCACCTCAAGCATCGAGCACCACGCCGTTCTCCATACCTGCGAGCAGCTGGAGAAGCAGGGGTTCGACGTCACATACCTGCCGGTCGACGAACACGGATTGGTCGACCCCGACGACGTTGGCCGCGCCATCACGGACCGGACGGTGCTGGTCAGCGTGATGCTGGCGAACAACGAGATCGGTACGGTGGAGCCGGTCGCCGAGATCGCGCAGACCGTGAAGGACGAGGCCCGGCGTCGCGGCCGGACAATCGTCGTACATACCGACGCTGTACAGGCCGCCGGGTTTCTGGACCTGCACATGCCTGCGCTCGCCGTCGACATGGCAAGTCTATCGGCCCACAAATTCCACGGACCCAAAGGCGTGGGCGCGCTGTACGTCAAGAGGGGCACACCGTTCGAGCCTCAGCAGATGGGCGGCGGACAGGAGCGGAAGCGCCGTTCAGGCACCGAGAACGTGCCCGGTATAGTCGGCATGGCCGAGGCCCTGCGGCTTGCGACGGAGGAACTCGAGAGCACCGTGGCGCACTGCCGCAGGCTGAGGGACAAGACCATCTCAGCCATCCAGGACAGGGTAGAGGGTGCATACCTCAACGGGCACCCGGTTCAGCGTCTGGCCAACAACGTGAACTTCTGTTTCGAGCATATCGAGGGAGAGCCGGTCCTTCAGGGGCTCGACCTGGCTGGAGTTTGTGCCTCCAGCGGCAGCGCGTGCTCTTCGGCATCGCTGGAGCCGTCGCACGTGCTGACGGCTATCGGGCGAGACCCCGAACTCGCCCGCGGTAGCGTCCGGCTCACGTTTGGTCCCGACAATACCCGGGACGAGGTAGACTACTTGCTCGATACTCTGACGAGGCTGGTCGTTCGCCTGAGGGCGATGCCATCCCTGGCCGGAGTCAGGTAAACTACCGTCGGGCGTCTAGCCGACCGAATCTCGCAGGTCGCGACCGCATCGAATCTGGTGGAGGCGCCGTGGATGAGGATTCTTCGAAAGCAAAAGAGGGTGGAGGAAACGATGGCACATCCGGTTGAGGTAAGTGACGATACGTTCGAAGACGAGGTAATGAAGTCCGAAGTCCCTGTACTGGTGGACTTCTGGGCCGAGTGGTGCGCACCCTGCAAGATGATCGCGCCGATAGTAGAGGACCTGGCGAACGAGTACGAC
>CAUZJF010000183.1:0-5110 GCA_963579975.1 Dehalococcoidia bacterium | reverse complement strand
GCGAAGTGAGGTTGGAATGGGAATGTCGACCTTTTTTGCAGCGACGTTGGCGTGTCTCCTCCTTGTCGCGTCCGTGGCTTGCGGAGGAGCGGCGGAGGAGCCCACGGCGGTGCCTTCCAGTGCGGATGACCTCTCGGGAGAGAGAATAGAGGGGACCAACGAGTCTCTGGCAGCCGATCCAGGCGAGGCGACGGAGATCGCCTTCACCGTGAACGACACCGGCGTGCAGGGGCCGGACTCTGTGCCGGCAGGGTGGGTCCGCCTTAACTTCCAAAACAGCGGTAACAGCGACCAGCATCTTGCCCTCGTACAGTTGACCGGCGGCAAGACTGGCGATGACCTGAAGGCTTTCATAGAGCAGGACCCCAAGGCGCCTCTTCCCGATTGGGCGCTACCCTCCGGTGGGCCTGGCGACACGGCGCCTGGTGTAACGGCGGTCTTGACACAGAATCTCCGAGAAGGCAGCTACGTTTGGGTGAACTACGTCCTGGGCGATGACGAAATCGCGCGAGCGGGCCCGGACGTTATGCGGCAATTCACGGTGACCGCGTCCACTGAACCCGGGGTCGCCCCTACGGCGGACATTATTATCACCATGTTCGACTATGACTTCAGCCTTCAGGATACCCGCGGTCGCTTCGATAATTTCGATGGAGGGTCAGGCATTGATCCTGGTCCTCGGATCATCAAGTTCTCCAATGACAGCAAGCTGGTCCACGAGGCCAGGCTGGCCTTGATAGACGGCGGAAAGCAGGCCCGCGACTTCCCGGACGTCTACACTATGAAACCGCGGGGCAAACCGGCAATGTTCGGACTCGAGGCGCCATCGGCGCCGTCCCCGGTGTTTGACGACGACGGCAAAGGGCCGGGCGGTCCGCCTCCGTCGACCGCCATAGGTGGGGTGATGGCGCTCCGGCCCGGTCAGTCCGCCTATATGACCATCGACCTTGCGAAAGGGTGGTATTTCATCTACGACATGCTGGAAGACACCGAGATTCAAGCGCCGTACCTTTTCCGGTCGACGGCGAGGGAATTCGGGGTCCGGTAGCCTGTCACCGCGGTCTTTCCCGCTTCGCCAGTCGAGCTGACTCCTTAATTGACGGTACGTAGGGGCGCAGATATAATTGCGCCCGCAATATAGGTAGTCCTTGGTTTCGGGAGGATCAATGAACCGAACAGAGCTCAAACAGCTAATCATGGGCCCGATCGCGACGGTGCCCACCCCCTTCGACGACGACTTCGAGGTCGACTACGGCCGCATGTACGAGCTCACACAACGCTGGGTCGAGCAAGGGCTCGTCAAGGGCAGGGCTGTCATAAAGGTCGCCGCCGCCATGGGCGAAGGAACGATGCTCGCCGACGACGAGTGGCCGTACCTGCTCAGGACCGTCGTCCAGGCGGCCGACGATAAGGCCGCGATCGTATGCGGACTCCACTTCAAGGATACCAAGCGCACCATCGACGACGCCAAAAGGGCGCAGGACATGGGAGCTCACGGTCTGCAGGTGTGCCCTCCGGTCTTCAACCTGCCAAGCCAGGACGACATCCTTGACTACTTCAGCGACCTGTCCGACGCTATCGACATCGGGATCATGGTCTACCACACCCACTGGATGAGACACGGCTTTATCGCCACAGACACAATCATGCGCATGGCCGATTTCGAGCAGGTGGCATCCATCAAATGGAACGCGCCAGAAGGCGGCGATTTCGACGACATGGCCAGGTTCTCCGACATCTTTAACGTGATCGGAAACGGCAACCCTGTGCGCTGCCATCAGTTGGGCGGCCGGGGTTACATCAACCTCACGCTTGAGGCCTACCCACCCCACGAGCAGCGCGTCTGGGAGCTGCTCGAAGAGAAGCGGTACGATGAGGCCCAGGAGTTGTTCGAGTCCGTCGATGGGCCTTTACGTGAGTTCGGATCGAAACTCGACGTCCGCTCCGGTGGGCAAGCGAGGCTCAAGAAGGGCATCATGGCACTGATGGGCCAGCCCGTTGGAGCGTCTCGGCCACCATCGAAGCCGCTGAATGAGGCCGAGATCGGAGAGCTCCGCGAGATACTGGTGGGATTCGGATGGCCGGTAGCGGAGCCCGCGGCGGGGGCAGCGGCGGCGGGCTAGAAAAGATACTTAGAACTACGAAGGAGACGAATTGATGATAACGGTCGAACGAGCAAAGCAACGACTGCAAGGTGTGTGCATTCCGCTGGCTACGATATTCAAGGAGGACGGTTCCCTCGACGTCGATTCGACCAGGGCCAACGCCCAGTGGATCATCGACCAGGGTGCTCGTGAGGGAAACACGATATTTATCGCTTGCGGGTCCGGAGGCGACTTCTCCGTTCAGACTACAGAAGAGCGGAAGCAGGCTATCTCGGCCGTAGCAGAAGCCTCGGCTGGTCGTATCCCGATCATCGCCTCGGTCCAAGACACCGACATACGCCAGACGATCGAGCTCTGTCAGCACTGTGAGGAGGTTGGCGTCGAGTTCGTCCAGATGAGTTCCGCCTACTACTACGACGTGCTCCCGGGCGACATTGTCAACTGGGTGAAAGAGTGCGCGAAGCACACCGACGTCGGTTTCGCCGCGTACAGTCACCACTACAGCGGTTCGAAGTACGACATGACCATGGATGTCGCCGATCAGCTTCTAGACATTCCGAACACCGTTGCAGTCAAGTGGGGCTCGCCCAACATCGGCAACTACCTTGAAGGCTTCCGTCGGTTCGTCCCGCGCGCGGCGGTCGTGAACAACGGGCCGCTAACGATCTACGGCCACGTCCTTGGGTGCAACGCGTGGGTCAGCCATGTGCCCAACTTCTTCCCGCAGCATTCCTGGCACGTCTGGGACCTGATGAAGGCGGGTGACTACGTCGAGGCGCAGCGCGTCTACGACGAGTTCATGCAGCCGTACAACCGAATGAGGGGCCAGGTATCTAGAGAAACGGCAGGTGAGGGGATATTCGTCAAGCCCTGGATGGAGGCAGCGGGACTCGTCGGCGGACCATCGCGGTTACCGTCTCGCGACGAGGTAGTAACCAACGAGATGAGAGCCGAGATCAGAACGATCCTTGAGGAAGCACGGGCTCGCGAAAGCGTCGCTGTATAGCTGTCCTTGCTCCCTAAACTGTGACTATGGCAGGGGCAGGTCTGAGACCTGCCCCTGTCGTTTGTCAGGACAAAACCGACGGTGGAGGATGAGCTATGGCTGCTCTAGAGAAGACGCTTGCAAACGCCAAGGGCGTACACGCGCCAATCAGACGCTATTCTCATGTGGCCCGCGTCAAGGCGTCGAGGATGCTGTCCCTGGCCGGCCAGGTAGGCGTGGACGAAAACGGAGACCTGGTCGGTGAGGGCGGACGCGCGGGCACAGACGCGAAGAGCTTACCACAACATAGGCGTCCTCCTGGAGAGCGAGGGAGCATTTTTCGACAACGTCGTCCAACTGACAATCTACGTGGTCGGCCGGGAATCGGTCCAGCCTTATCTCGACGGGCGCACCGGCGTCTTCGCCGAGATCTATCCGGACGGCGACTACCCTCCGAACACACTCCTTGTTATCGAGGGGTTGGTACGCCCGGAGATGCTGGTGGAAGTCACCGCCGTCGCCGCACTCTAGCGGCAACTCGGCCGACCACTTTGGGCACTGGAACACAGGCCATCCCCAGGAGACACCCTTGGATGTAGAAAACCTGCGGAGACAGATCCCGACTACACAGCAGATGACGTACCTGAACACCGGCTGGGAGGGGCCATCCCCCACTTCGGTCGTGGAGGCCATCCGTGCCAGGCTCGACTACGAGAATCAGGTCGGCCCAACGTCATCGGACGCCCTGGAGTCGGGCAAGGAAGTCCGCACCCAGGCCAAAGAGGCTATCGCGACCCTCGTCAACGCCGCTCCGCGAGAGATACTACTCACCGAGAACACAACCGAAGGAATCAATATCGTCCTGAACGGCCTGCCGTGGCAAGAGGACGACGAGGTCATCACCTGCGACCTCGAGCATCCGTCGATCCTGCTTCCCACTTACCATCTCCAGGACAGGCACGGCGTGAAGGTCAACGTGCTGCCGTTCGCTCCAAACGCCGAGCACTCCGCGATCGTCTCCGCCGTCGAGGAGGCGCTTTCCGACCGCACCCGAATGGTGTTCTTGAGCCACATCGAGTATTCGTGCGGGCTCCGGATGCCCATCGAGGAGATCGCTCGTCTGACAAGACCTCGCGGAATCTGGCTGATGGTCGACGGGGCCCAGGGTCCGGGACACGTTTCTTTGGACCTACGCGAGCTGGGCTGCGACTTCTACGCCATGCCCGGGCAGAAGTGGCTGCTCGGGCCGGATGGCACAGGAGCTCTCTTCATCCGGGAGCCGATGGTGTCGGCCGTCCAGCCGGACAGGGTGGGCTCCTACTCGGTCAAGGAGTTCGATCTGTCGGGCTCGTATGAGCCGGAGACTGAGAACATCGACAAGTTCCTGGTGAGCACCACCAGCACACCTCTACGGGTTGGCTTCTTGCAAGCGGTCAGGTTCATATCGGACATTGGTATTGGCGAGGTAACCGGCCGGAGCGCGGCCCTCGCCTCGTCGTTCAGGGCCGAGCTATCGAAGGTCGAAGGCGTCGAAGTGGTCTCACCGATGGACGGCCCAGGATGCACATCGCTGGTCAGCTTCGCGATAGCCAGCGCCGACCATGAAGCCGTCGTCGCGCTGCTTTGGAAGAACGACGGTATCCTGGCGCGGCGGGTCCGCTACCCTGACTCGATCCGGGCGTCGCTGGCGTTCTTCAACACGGAGACCGAGGTGGCGCAACTCGTCGAGTCGGTCCGGGGTCTGGCGAAGGGCCGCTAGCGCTACCAATCGAGCTCGTCCAGGCAATCGGCACCCTCGGCTCGACTGCTTCTGCCTCGCCGGTTCCGTCGTGCCAGGCCACAGCAACACGTCAGGCCCCGTTTTGTAACTCCGACGCTAGTATGCTAGCTGCCTAACGTGGCAGAGTGCGTGATTCGACAGTTCAACGTCTATCTTTCGGACGATCTTATCCGAGAGATAAAGCACGCCGCGATCGAGGAAGAGCAATCACTGTCGCGGCTTGTAGAAGAAGCAATGCGC
>CAUZJF010000182.1:0-5164 GCA_963579975.1 Dehalococcoidia bacterium | reverse complement strand
CCTTCTTCCTCAACGACCTGGCACAAGGGGGCTGATCCGGCCGCGATCGGCTAGGCCGACATTGAACAGGCGCAGCCTCCACCACCCCCTCCTCCACAGCACCCACCCCCACCGCCAGCGATTGCGCTTGTTTCACCACCAGCGCTTGTAGAGAACGACGCGAACACCGAAAGCTGCCTGACTGACTCGCCGCCGCAGTCGGGGCACGCCGCCTCTTCGTCCATCCGGGCGGCCAGCCTGAGGCGATCGAAAGTATTGGCACAGATCTGACAGGTGTACTCGTAGAGCGGCATTACCCCTCCTGACAACATCCTGGCTTGGTAGACTCTGGCAAGATTGCGCCTCCATTCTAGGTGCGGCGCCCCGCTCGGTCAATCCGATAAGTATAATGGGCTGCCAACGGTCCCGACCGTTAATCCAGAGCTCACACCCGGCAATCCGTTGATCGCTCATGCGTAACGATCCCTCACTGCCCGACCATACCGGGCACTTCGGCCAGTTCGGAGGCCGGTTCGTGCCTGAGACGCTGATGCACGCCCTGACGGAGCTCGAGGCGGCCTACAAGGCCGCTCAGAGCGACCCCGAGTACCGGTCCGAACTGGATGATCTGCTAAACCTGTACGTGGGGAGACCGACGCCGCTCTACTACGCAAGGCAGCTCACAAGGAAGCTGGGAGGCGCACAAGTCTACTTGAAACGCGAGGACCTCGCCCACACCGGCGCCCACAAGATCAACAACGCGATGGGGCAGGGCCTGCTGGCGAGGCGGATGTCCAAAGACCGCGTAATCGCCGAGACCGGCGCCGGTCAGCACGGCGTCGCGACCGCGACCGTTTGCGCCATGCTCGGCCAAGAGTGCGTCGTTTACATGGGCGAAGAAGACATCCGGCGCCAATCGCTCAATGTCTTCCGTATGCGGTTGCTCGGCGCCGAGGTACGGTCCGTCAGTTCTGGAAGCAGGACTCTTAAGGACGCGATTAACGAGGCGATACGCGACTGGGTGACCAACGTCGAGACGACTCACTACCTGATCGGGAGCGCCGTGGGACCGCACCCGTATCCGATGATGGTCCGCGACCTCCAGTCTGTCATTGGGCACGAGGCCAGAGAGCAGCTCCTCAAGGCCACAGGCCGTCTGCCCGACTATGCCGTGGCATGCGTCGGAGGCGGCAGCAACGCCATCGGGCTATTCCACGAATTCGTCCCAGACGAGACCGTCGGACTGATCGGCGTCGAGGCCGGAGGCGAAGGGATCGACGGCCCGCGCACGGCCGCCGCCCTGGTAGCTGGCGACATCGGCGTGCTTCACGGGAGCATGTCGTACATGCTCCAGGACAAAGACGGCCAGGTCCGCGAGACGCACAGCATATCGGCCGGGCTCGACTATCCCGGCGTGGGCCCGGAGCACAGCTACCTCAAGGACACCGAACGGGCGTCGTACGTCAGTGTCACGGACTCCGAAGCACTCGAGGGATTCCAGCTGCTGTGTCGCACCGAGGGTATTATACCCGCACTGGAACCCGCCCACGCGATCTATCACGTCTCCGAATTGGCGCCCAAGCTATCGAAAGACCAGATCATCGTAGTCGGCCTTAGCGGGCGGGGCGACAAGGACATGGACACGGTCGCCGGCGCCCTAGGCGTGGAGCTTTAGGAGAGAGACGATCCCCCATCGAATCAAAGTACGGGTCTCATATCTGCCGGCTGCGGCTCTCGCAATCGTTGTCGGAGCTACCGTCGTACCTCTCGCCCACGCAAACGGACGCGTCGTCAGCTACCTCACACAGACGGCCGGGTCCTACAATGTCGGCCTGGGCACGATCCCTCGGACGCCCGTGGTCGGCAATCTCCACCTCTCACTTCGAGTCGAGGACGCTTCGACTTCGGGGCCAATCAGTAACGCCGCCGTGACCGTCATTGGAATCGGCCCTCCGGAAGGCTCTGACGTCGGTCCTATCGCGGCGGTCCCCGATCCGCTTTCTCCGTCCTTCTACGACGTCAACCTAAAGATCGACCGGGTTGGGTCCTGGGAGTTCACGGTGGAAGTCAGCGGCAGGCTGGGCGATGCGGCGACTGTCTTCGACGTCGACGTTCAGACGGTCAACCCGTTGCCCGGCATCATAACGATGGTGGTGCTGGTTGCATTTCTCGTCATACTGGGACTCTCGATTCGGGCCTACCTCCACGAGCGTCGCGTGAGCCAACGGCGCGGCAGGGCCCGATGATATTTGGCGGCTTGGCCTGCCTGGGCCCGGCGGAGCCTGCCGGTCGTAGGAGCTGCCCTCGCGGTGGTTTCGACCGGCTTCGTCAAGGCCAACGGCGGAATCATATTCTACAAAGAGCGCATACGCGACTACTCCGTCTCGGTCGCAGTCGGACCCGCCTGAGCCGGAGCCTGGGCTCGTCCGGCTGAGCATCACGGTCCAGGCGGTTTCGGCTACCAACGGTGATGAAGGAGAGCCGGTACCGATCGCGACTCAGCTACGGCTAATAGCAACGGGACCAGAGCCAAATCGGTCCGTCATCGGTCCGATTGAGCCTCGCCCCATCCTGCTGGGTATCAGCCACTACGATACTCCGCTGACGCTGTGCGACCCCAGAGTGTGGGTATTCACGCTGGAGATCTCAGGCTCAATAGGCGTGGTAGCCGTGGACGTACCGCTTGAAGTCGTGGCCAAACCCGTCCAGACCGAGCCAATGGAAAGCCCGGGATCATCGTTGTCACTACCCGCCGGACTCCTGATAGGCGGCCTGGCCATAGCTGCGGTGGGGATCTCCGCCTGGGGCCTGGTTCGCCGACGGCGGGCTGGAGGTAGACCATAGGCTGAACCCCTGGAACCGCCGATGGCCTCGACGTTCGGCGTCCGAGGCAACGTATCGAGAACAGTTGCTGCTATAATCGGCCCCGCATGTTCAGAGTGAAGCTGCATAACCTGGCCCCAGTACCCGTTCTAGCGGCCATGCTCGCTCCTTTTGTGTGGCCACTATTCGATCACCACTTCGCCGAGCGCCAACCGGAGCACAAGCATGTCGGCGTCGCGGCAACACATATGCACGTCGACGTCGGGCACACTCACGGCAACGGCGGAGGCTCCGACAACGCAAGTCCGGTTGCGCTGTATTTCTTCGACGGCGGCATCAACGGACCGATAACCGTCACCGGTTCGGGCGCCGTCTCCCAGTCCTTCTTCCTTTTTGAGCCTTCGTCGCTCCTGACACTCAGCCTTGCCTCAACTCCGGCATCCGACCAATTCCTCGGTTCATCCCTCGACAAACCGCCTCAGCTCACCAGCTAAACTCCATACGGCCTCAGGTCTGACTATCCCAGGATCGATCCATCCGGCGTCGACCCGCCCCGTTTCGCGGACGCGACGCGTGGTCCGGACCGACCAGCCGCATTCGATTCCAGAGCAAGGACCTTATCCAGGCTCTGCTCCTATCGAACCTTTCAAAGAATACAAAGGAGAAACTGGTGATATGGATACCATAAAGAAACTCGCAATCGTCGTCATCACGCTGGGGGCTCTCCTGGCAGGCGCATGCAGCTCAGCGGAGCCCGAAGACAGAGTCTTCGACCTCGAGATCGAGGCCTTGACGATGAGTACGGACAAGATCAAGGTCAATCAAGACGATACGGTCACGTTCAACATCAAATCAGACGTGCTGGGCGACCTTCACCTTCACGGATACAACCATCACGCGGAGCTGGAGCCGGGCGCTACCAGCAAGATGAATTTCGTTGCCGACGCAACAGGCAATTTCGTCATCATGCTGCACTTTTTCGAGGATCCCCGTGTAGGTGAAGAAGAACCGGACGAAGGGATGGACATGCAAGAGGGCGAGCATGACGAAGGTACCGACGTGCAAGAAGGTGAGCACGAGGCTGAACACACGGAGGAGGCGACAGAGGTACAGCTCGCAACCCTGGAAGTACACCCTCGGTAGGGTGAGCCACGATGTTTAACCTACGTTTCGCAGCCGTCGCTGTCGTCGCGCTTGCCGCGTCCCTGGCCGCCACGCCAGCCTATGCACACGGGTTCGGTGAACGCTACGATTTGCCGATACCGCTCGACTACTTCATCGTCGGGGCGGCGGCGGCAGTGGTCCTGTCCTTCGTCGTTATCGGGCTGTTCGTCCACGGCGGCGGGGAGTCCTTCGACTACCCGAGGCACAACCTACGTGGAGATCGACTACTGTCGCCCATTCTGAGGAGCAAGGTGCTGCTGTTCGCCATCAGAGCGGTGGCAGTTGCGGTCTTCGCTCTCGTCCTCGCTACCTCCCTTTTTGGTAGCGACAAGCCAATCGACAACCTCTCACCAACCTTCATCTGGGTGATCTGGTGGGTCGGTGTAGGCTACCTGTCTGCTCTGGTCGGGAACGTCTGGATGCTGGTCAACCCGTGGAAGATCCTGTTCGAGTGGGTCAGTCGGCTGGCTGGCGGCGGCTCGCGAGACGAGGAGTCACCGCTGTTCAAATACCCGGAGGGCCTCGACGTGTGGCCAGCGGTATTCCTATTCTTTGCCTTCGCCTGGACCGAGAACGTCTACTCCGGAGCGTACCAGCCTCAGAGGCTTGGCCTTCTCATACTGCTCTACTCGTTCGTCACTTGGACGGGGATGGCGGCTTTCGGCAAACGCAAATGGCTGGCCCGCGGCGAGGCCTTCTCGGTGCTGTTCGGCTTGTTCGCGAAGTTCTCCGTGACCGAGGTCCGCGTGTCCGACGACCGTTTCTGCCGCCGGTGCAGCCTGGATTGCAATGTTACGAGCAAAGGGTGCGTCGACTGCTACGAGTGCTTCGAGATGGCCGACGAGGCCAAGAGAGAGTTCAACCTGCGACCTGTTGCGGTCGGCCTCGCGCGCCCCGGACGGACATCAATAGGGATGACCGCCTTCGTCGTGCTGGCCCTCGCGACGGTCACTTTCGACGGTGTTCAAGAAACCCCGATGTGGCTCGACCTACAGAGCAGCGCGGTCTCAGCCGTTTCATTCCTGGGTTCGTACGCCATTGATGTCGTGGATACGCTCGGGCTCGTCGTCGTGCCGACCGGTTTCCTCGCCGGGTTTTTCATGTTCTCGTGGGGCATCAAGAGGCTGTCGGGCGAGATGTCAGCCGTCGTGGACGTTGCCAACGGTTTCGTGTTCGCTCTAGTGCCGATAGCCCTCGC
>CAUZJF010000181.1:0-5175 GCA_963579975.1 Dehalococcoidia bacterium | reverse complement strand
TCTTTCATAGGAAGGAATAAGCGCCACCGTCGGTAGAGGGAGGGAGGACTCTGCCTTCTCGGGCCAGCTTGACCAGGTGCGACGCGATCTGATTGCCCGCAGCCCGATGAAGGTTGGTCTGGAGTTCGGGGTAGAGCTCATGCCGCAGCTCCTCGACCGTGGCCGGCTCCCGGCCCAGAGCCTCCACGAGCTGCCGTTCGCGCTTGAGACGTCGTGCGATCAGGTCTTTGAGGTTGGCCTCGGGGTTGGTGATGACCGGACCGTGGCCGGGCGCGATGATCTCCGCGTCGTACTCGATGAGCTTTTGCAGGGTTTTCAGATACAAGGCCATGTCGCCCTGAGTCGGGTTGATGGAGGTGCTGCTGTCCCCTAGCACGGTGTCGCCGGTAAAGAGCAACGACCGCTCCCTGTGGAAGACGCAAAGGCTTCCCATGGTGTGGCCGGGAGAGTGAACGATCTCCAGTGAGGCGCCACCGAGATCGAAGGCCTCGCCGTCTGCGACCTCGCGTACGGCGAGGCCACCGTTCAGGTGCTGCTCGATGTGTGGCTTTTCTTCCGCCGTCGCGAGGAGCGGTCCGCCGGTGACTTTCGCAAGGCCGGCCGCGCCGCCGATGTGGTCTAGGTGGCGGTGGGTCAGCACGATGGCGGCTACTTCCGGCGATCCAGCGTCCTGCCAGGCGTTGATGAGCGCCTTAATCGAGGCAACGTCGGCGTAGCCGGCATCGACGAACGCGGTGCGGCGGCCGGTCACCAGGTATACGTTGCTCGGCCCGGCGCCGACCGGAATGCACCGCACGTCGGGTGCTATCTGCAAAGGTAGCCTCCATGGAGATCCGTGGCTCATTCTAGCATCGCTCGCGCAACGCCCCCTCCATTTGAGAAGTGCAGGCAGAATGTTAGCGCGCCGGGCGTGTCTTCGCTTATAATTTGAGCCACGGCAATGAGGTCGTCACTGAGACTCAAAATGAAGCTGGGCGTCGTGTTCCCGCAGACCGAGATCGGAGCTGACCCTGTCGCGGTGCGCGACTACGTCCAGGCTGTCGAATCGTTGGGCTACGACCACATGGGCGCCTACGAACACGTTCTCGGCGCCAACGCCGCCAGCCGCCCCCAATGGCGCGGCGCCTACCGGCACACCGACATGTTTCACGAGCCGTTCGTCCTATTCGGGTATCTCGCGGGGATCACGCAGAGCATCGAGTTCGTGTCGGGCATCGTGATTCTGCCGCAGCGCCAGACGGTTCTTGTCGCCAAGCAGGCGGCGGAGGTCGACGTTCTCAGCGGTGGTCGTTTGCGGCTGGGGATCGGTTTGGGCTGGAACGACGTCGAGTATGAGGCACTGGGGCAAAACTTCCATGACCGGGGGCCAAGGTCGGAGGAGCAGATCGAGGTACTTCGCGCCCTATGGACGCAGGAATTGGTAACATACGAGGGCCGGTAGCATAGGGTAACGGACGCCGGTCTGAATCCGCTACCTATCCAGCGTCCGATACCCGTCTGGCTCGGCGGCATGGCGGAGCCGGTCTTGAGGCGAATCGCCAGGATCGGGGACGGCTGGTACCCTCAGGGTAGTCCGAACAGCGAGCGGGGCGCGATGATCGAGAGGGTGCGCGACTACGCCCGCCGGGCCGGCAGGGACCCGGCGTCGCTGGGGATTCAGGGAACGGTGATGACCGGAGCTCGGTCGCTCGACCAGTGCGTCAAGCAGGCAGAGGACTGGAAGACTGTGGGAGCCACTCACGTGGCCGTGAACACAATGAACGCCGGTCATCGCTCAATAGACGATCACATCGAGGCGGTCCGCCGGTTCAAGGAATCGGCGGGAGCGCTGTAGGAGGAAGGACCATGGGCGCGTTGGTATCCTGGCCATCGAACAGCACGATGGCTGTCGCAGGTCTGGCGCTGATCACGTTTCCGCTCTTTTTCGTCGCCGCAATGATCATGGAGTACGAGTTGGGACTGCCTTATCTGGCTGGTCCGACCGGCTACTTCACTGAAGACCCCGATTGATTCGGGATGTTCAACCTGATATCGCCCTTCGTGCTGCTTGGCTCGCTTTTTGCCGCCCTCGCGACCAATCTATACCCCGTGTTCAGGTTGAGTTTCCGGAGGGAGGAGGACGCTGTTGTCACGACAATGGTGGTCCGGCTCGGCATCTGGAATCTTGCGGTCGTGGCCATCAGCGGCCTCCTGCTGGTTGTTTTGCTCGGGTACGCTGTCGTGGAGAACCTCAATCACGTATAGCTTAGGGTCAAGCTGATGGCGGAGCTACACGAAGGCCTGAGACGCACCCCGATATACGGTCGCCACGTCGCCCTCGGTGCTCGCATCGTCCCGTTCGCCGGCTGGGAAATGCCGGTGCAATACTCGGGCATCCTCGACGAGGTGCGGGCCGTCAGGTCCGGCTCCGGCCTGTTCGACGTGTCCCACATGGGGCGGGTCGAGATAACCGGCGCGGACTCTCCGACTTTCCTCAACCGACTTTTCAGCTCCGACGTGCTGGAGCTAAGGACGGGCCGCGCCAGGTACGGAGTGATCTGTACGGAGGGAGGTGGGATCGTCGACGATTGCATCCTCTATCGGCTGGCCGAGCACCGGTTCATGCTGGTGCCCAACGCGTCCAACACCCCTGCGGTACTCGAATGGATCTACCGATGGGTCGTGGCGAGGGACGATGTGCGGATCAGCGATCTCACGGACTCCACCTCGATGGTGGCTGTCCAGGGTCCTGGAGCGGAGGACCTACTTGCAGACCTGACCTCGCTGGACCTCTCGAAATTGCGCCTGTTCCGAGCAAGAGAGACGACGGTCGGCGGTAATAACGTCTTGCTGGCGAGGACCGGTTACACTGGCGAGGACGGATTCGAAATCATGCCCCCGAGCTCCAACGTTGTGGCCCTCTGGGACTTCTTGATCGACGGCGGGGCCACCCCGTGCGGTCTCGGGGCTCGCGACGTCTTGAGGCTTGAAGCTGGACTGCTTCTTCACGGGAACGACATCGACAGTACGACGAATCCATACGAGGCCGGCATGGACAGGTTTATCGACCCGGACCGAGAGGGGTACGTGGCAGGCGGAGCGCTGCAGGGTATCCGGAACGGTTCTCTTCGTCGCGTGCTCGTAGGGTTCACTATGGTCGGCCGCGGTATAGCCCGCCATGGATTTCCGATATTGGACGGGAATGAACAGATAGGAGTAGTCTCGAGCGGCAGCTACTCGCCTACCCTTGACACTAACATAGGATTGGGCTATGTTCCTACCGCCTTCTCGGCCCCCGAAACCCGGTTCCAAATCGATGTTCGCGGACGGGCCGTGGAGGCAGAGGTAACCAAACTGCCATTCTATTCCCGAAGCTAGGCGGATGAACCCCTCGGACCTTGTGTACTCTGAAGAACATGAATGGGTGCGCGTTGAATCCGACGGCATCGCTGCGGTCGGTATCACCGAGTTCGCGGCCGGTGAGCTGGGCGACGTCGTGTTCGTCGAGTTGCCTGAATTGGACAGCGAAGTAACCCAGTTCGGTCAGTTCGGCGAGGTCGAGTCGGTTAAGGCTGTGTCGGAGCTCTACTCACCTGTCAGCGGCAAGGTTGTCGAACGTAATGAGAGCGTCGTAGAGAAGCCTGAACTCGTCAACGAAAGCCCATTCGAGTCAGGATGGCTGGTGAAGGTAGCTCTCTCGGACCTGGCCGAGCTCGACAAGCTGATGACCGCCGAGCAGTACGACACTCATCTCGCTCGGGAGCAATAGACCCCGCCGATGGAGACCAGCGGGTTCACATCGCCTTACTCCCCCAATACAGACGCCGACCGAAGGGCAATGCTGGATGCCATCGGCGTCCAGTCCGCCGACGAGCTTTTCCAAGATATTCCCGCCGAGCATCGCGCGCCCAACCTTAATATTCCCGCGCCCACGTCCGAGTTCGAGCTACGGCGCGAGATCGCTGGTCTGGCCCAGCAGAATGTGGTCCCCGGCGACTACTCCTGTTTCCTCGGGGCCGGATCCTACCGACATCACGTCCCCGCAGTCGTTCGCCAGCTCGCGAGTCGCAGCGAGTACATGACGGCTTATACGCCGTACCAGCCGGAGGTGTCCCAGGGGACGCTGCAGGCCCAGTACGAGTTCCAGACTCTGGTGTGCCAGCTAACTGGCATGGACGTAGCCAATGCCGGCATGTACGACGGCTCGACGTCCCTCGCCGAGGGTGCCCTGATGGCGGCGAGGGTAACCAAACGCGACAAGATCGCCGTGTTGGACACTGTCTCGCCGCGGTACAGGGCGGTACTCGACACGTTCGTCCAGGGCCCGGGTCTCGAGATCGATACCGTCTCCAGCTCCGGGTGGGCGATTGACGGCGGCACCTCTTGCCTGGTGGTGCAGCAGCCGAACTTCCTCGGCTACATGGAAGATTTGCAGGCGCTTTCGGAACTCGCGCACTCGCAAGGCGCCTTGCTCGTAGTCTCCGCCGACCCGATGTCGCTGGGTATGTTCAAGCCACCGAGCGACTACGACGCCGACATCGTCGTGGCCGAAGGACAGTCCTTCGGCGTCGCCCCGACCTACGGAGGACCGTACGTTGGATTCTTCGCCTGTAAGCAGAAGTACATCCGCCAGATGCCGGGCCGGGTCGTCGGGAAAACAGCGGACACCCGGGGTCGTACTGGCTACGTGCTCACATTGCAGACCAGAGAGCAGCACATCCGGCGCCAGAGGGCGACGTCCAACATCTGTACTGCGGTTGGGTTAATCGCCCTAATGGCGACGGTGTACATGTCGTCGTATGGCAAGCGGGGCCTCAAGCATGTAGCGGAGCTGTGCTACCACAAGGCGCACTACGCCGCCTCTCTTATCGACGGTATCTCCGGATACTCGTTGCCGATCGACGGCACCTTCTTCCGAGAGTTCGTCGTACAGTGCCCGAAGCCTCCGAGTGAGGTCAACGAGCGGCTGCTGGAGTCCGGGATCATCGGCGGGCTCGACGTCAGCGACCGGGTCCCGAACGGGATGCTCCTCTGCTGCACCGAGGTCAACACCAGGGACGAGATCAATGCCCTGGTGGGCGCCCTCACGGAGATCGGGGTTAGCTAGATGGGCGATCTCCTCCACGAAATGGAGCGGCAGAAACGCCGGCTACTCATGGACCGGAGCGTATCTGGCCGGGTCGGCACCACGTTCCA
>CAUZJF010000180.1:0-5190 GCA_963579975.1 Dehalococcoidia bacterium | reverse complement strand
GTCCGGTACGATGCCTTGGTTCTCGATAAGCCGGCCGTCTGGCGTGTACCAGTGCGCGATGGTTATATAGAGTCCGCCTTCGTTGCTGAGAGGTCGAAGGATATTCACGCTGCCTTTGCCGAAGGTCATGTCCCCGATGATCGTCGCTCGTCCGTGGTCCTGGAGAGCTCCCGCGAGCACTTCGCTGGAGCTACCGCTTCCCTCGTTGACCAGTAGGACCATCGGAATGCCCTTCGCCACGCCACCTTCCCGAACCTTCCAGTCCGTGCGGTGGCCATCACCATCCATGACGTAGAGCACGAGTCCGTCCTCGAGGAACTGACTAGCAACATCGACAACGGAATCCAGCGTCCCGCCGGGATTGTCTCGCAGATCGAGGATCAGCCCTTCAGAGCCGGCTTCGATCTCCGTGGTCAGGACGTCTTTCAGGGTATCGATCGTGTTGGGGAAGAACTGCGATATCCTGACGTGTGTGAACGTGTCGCCTGGCTCGCTCCTGAGGCGGACACTCATGAGCGGGATGCGTCCGCGTTCCACGGAGATAACTATCGGATCAATGGCCCCCAGGTGTTTAACCAGCAGATCGACAACACTCCCCCTTGGGCCTCGGATCTTCGAAACCGCCTCCAGAAGACCCAGTCCTTCGAGGGACTCGCCGTCAACCTCCAGGATTAGATCGCCAGATCTGATTCCGGCCGCCTCCGCCGGACTGCCTTCGATTGGGGCAACGATTACGACGTTGCCCGCCAGGTTCATATTGACGTGAGCGCCGATGCCCTCGAATTCGCCCCTGAAGGTGTCGCCGAAGCTCCCTTTTAACGTCGCGGGAGTCACATAGGAAGTATGTGGGTCCTCGAGGACCGTCAGCATTCCTCGGATCGCCTCCTCCGAGAATGCGGCCGGGTCGAGTCTGGTAGGGTCTACGTAATCCTGCTTTAAGAGCTCCCAGGCCTCCCAGACGATCTTTAGGACCTCGGTGACGTCATCAGGCGGGACGAGCGGATTCTCTGTATCCGTTACGTACGGAAACGACGGTGCGTCGGTGAAACCTTCGGCCTCCTCCAAAGACGGGCCGGCGGCAGCGGCCTGGCTGTTGTCGGGGCCTCCAGTCTCAACGGTTGCGCTTCCGCAGGCAATCGCCAACGTCGTCAACGCGACGAATAGTGCGATCGTGAGGTAGTTGAATCTGAGTTGCTTCACCTGAAGCCTGTACCCCCTCTGGTTTGGGACCTACCGTGGCTTCGGATATTCTACCACCTGGCTGGTGGGCCCAACTAGCTTGCGTAGAAAACGCCGAAGTAGTGGTCCGGTTGTCACATGTAACGTCACCAGGGGGCCCGTAGATAGCTGTACGCACGGCCGGCAGGGCCACGCTCTCTGAACCGTCTCGGATAACGGCGTTTGAAAACGTTCTCAGGGGTCTTTTCAGAGTTTTTCACAGATGTTCGCCATAGTATCTCAGGTTTTCTCAATCTCGAATCGGTCTGAAAACGTGTTTGACAACGTTATCTGTCTGGCTTACCATCCGTGCATTCCCTCTCCAGGGGGCTCACGCTAACAATGACTGAACGGACAGTGCTTCCGCACGGTGGCAGTGACACCTCTCCCAAACGCCGGCGCATCGCGCGCCCATATCCGGTCCACTCTCTTGAAGAGACGATCCCAATCGCCTCCTCTATTCAGGAGAAGAACGCGGGGCTGCCCTTCGACCGCGTCCTGCTGGCCAAAGCCCTGAACACCACGCCGGCCAGCAGCGGATTCACGATGAAGCTGAACTCATCGACCAAGTACGGTCTTACGAGCGGCGGATACAATGACGACCGCATTGCCCTTACGCCAAGGGGCGAATCGATCGTCGCAGCCGATGGACAACAGGGCAGGCAAGCGGCGCTTCTGGAGGCGACCCTTCAGCCGGACCAGTTTCGGCGCTTCTACGAGATGCTCGACGGCAAGAGGCTTCCGGAAGATACGAGCTCCCGGAACATCCTTGAGCGCGATCTCGGTGTCCACTCCGACCTGACCGAGGAGTGCCTGGAAACAATCAAGGCCAACGGGCTCTACGTCGGCATTCTGGGCGAAGTAGGGGGGTCTTTGTACGTGAGCGCCGCGGGCGCTCACGCCGCCGACAGGCCGCGTCAAACTGGCGTCAGCTCCACCACATCCAACCACCCCGAAGTGCCCCGACAAACGGACCACGACACGTGCCGTATATTTATCGGCCATGCCGGCAACTCCGATGTCGTCGGTTACCTCAAGACCATCCTGGACTCGTTCGGGATCGCGTACCGCGCCATCGAGTGTGACTTCGACGTGAACCGGCCTGTCGCCAACGAGGTGTCCGTCGAGATGCGAGGTTGCACGGCCGGCGTCTTGGTCTTCGCGAGCCCATCGGACGACGCGTGGAGCGGCAGACGAGAGGAGAAGAGGCGGCAGAAGCTCCTTTACCAGCTCGGGGCGGCCTCGGCACTTTACGGCGATAGGGTCGTTCTACTCCGCGAAGACAGTCCAGACGACGGGACCCTCGACCCGGGCTTCCAGACGTTGGAGTTTTCGCCAGACCGCCTGCCAGAGATAGGCCTGCCGCTGATTACCGAACTGCACCGCATGGGCGTGATCGAAGTCCGGGCCTGAGGCCTAGATCTCCGGTAGCGCTACGCGGCCCGCTCGGTCCCAAATCGGTAGCCCAGAAACCGGTATTGCCCCCATCGTTCGAAGAACGGCTGTATCTCGTCCGACGCCAGGCCGAGCCGGTCCCGGCAATATTTGGTTACTTCCGAGTCGATCGGAATCCGGCTGAAATCGTGCAGGAGCAGTCTCAAATGGCTGGCTGCGTATGGGCCGATACCGCGCAGAGCGATTAATTCCTCGTAGATTAGTCTGTCGCTCTCGCCGTTTCCTTGCTCGTCGATCAGACCTCGTTCCAGCAGGCGCTCCGTGGATTCGACCAGTCCTCTCGCACGGAAGCCCAAGCGCGCCTTCTCCCTCAACCCATCTTCACCAGCGCCGATCACCTGGGCCGGCGACGGAACAAACCCGCCACCGATCTCATCGATGAGCGTCCCAACAATGCGCTTGGTTCCAGCCCAGTTGATCTGGATGGTGCACACAGTCTTGACGAAGTCTTCATAGAAGGTGCTGCCTCTGAGCAGCCTGCCACCGCCGTTCCGAAGGAAGGTCGCGAGTTTAGCGTCGACGTCCGAGGCAACATCAACCGCTGGTTGGGGGTCCCAGTCCAGGGACAACCACCGGCGGACCACGGGCGGCACGTGAGCGACCTCAGCCGTGCCCACGCCGTCACCCTCGACCGAGATGGAAAGGTCCGGCGCCGATTCCTGAGCAACGTCGATCGACACGATCTGGCCGGACGCCAAGCGCTCGGTCCGGGAAAGACGTTGAGCCTCCCCATCCCAGACCCAGGGGCGCAGGTCGACCCAGCCGTGGCTCCGGACCGTCTGATAAAGCGAGACGCCGTGAGGATTGTCTAAAATCGTCGGATGCAGACTGGCTGCAGGTCCGGCATCAAAAGAAGAAAGTATACGACTTGACATAACATCTATAGTGCGAACTTCACTCTAGAGAAATCTCAGGACCTGACAGCCGACCCCTACACGGCTGCAATTGCCGACGATGCCGGCGTGGCCTCTGCTATTAGCGTTTCTATCTCGGTGAGCAGCCGTTCCAGGCCAAGCCCCGTCAGAGCTGAGACAAATACCGCTTGGGGGTGCCCTCCCCCGCCAAAGTCGCCTGGCGAGAGCGGCCGAGCCGTTCCGCCGACTCCCTCCACCAGGTCGGTCTTATTGAGCACCAACACCTGGGGTTTGTCAGCAAGCCCCAGGTCGCGAAGAATGCCGGAGACAACGTCGACCTGCGCGGCAGCGTTCCGATGGGAGATATCTACCACGTGCAACATCACCGTCGACTCTAGTGCCTCCTCGAGCGTTGCCCTGAAAGCAGCAACCACCTTCGGCGGCAGCTTGTGGATGAAGCCCACCGTGTCCGTAAGGAGGATTTCGGTGCCCGACGGTAGCCGCACTCGTCGAGTAACGGGATCCAGCGTCGCGAATAGCTTGTCCTCCGACACGACATCGGCTCCGGTCAGGCTATTCAGAAGCGTGCTCTTTCCGGCGTTCGTGTATCCGACCAGGGTCGCGACCGGGATACCGATCTGGGCCCGTTTCGCCCTATATCGGCCCCGGTGACGCCGCACGTCCTCCAGGTCTTTCTTGATCTTCTGGACTCGTGTGCGGACCTGGCGACGGTCGGTCTCAATCTGTGTTTCACCGGGCCCCCGGGTGCCGATACCCCCTCCCAATCGCTCCAGATGGGTCCACTGCCCCGCCAGGCGGGGCAAAAGGTACTCGGACTGTGCCAGCTCCACTTGAAGCCGGCCCTCGTGAGTCTGGGCGCGACGAGCGAAGACGTCGAGGATCATAGCGGTTCGGTCGATGACCTTAACGTCAACCAGCGCGTTCTCCAGGTTGCGCTGCTGAGAAGGCGTCAGCTCGTCGTCGCAGACAACCGTGTCGAAGTCGCTCCGCTGAGCGAGAAGTCTAAGCTCCTCAAGCTTACCGCGGCCTAAGTAGGTCTGAGTGGGCTTATTGACGAGTTGCTCCATCGCACCGACTACTCGGGCGCCGGAGGAGCGCGCAAGCTCGCCAAGCTCGTCCAGGGAGTCCTCGAGGGTCCAGACCTCTGGCGCACGCTTCACCTGCACGCCTACGAGGAATACTCGTTCGCTTCGAGGTGCGGTCCGGTGCATTTTACGGGGGATGGCTGCTCCTTCCGAGCCTCAGGAGGCTGCGGTCCCTGGCGCCGGGACCTGCCAGGTCGCCATGCGGTCGATCGCGTTGTCGAGAGTGTCATCCGCCAAGGTCAGCGACAGCCGGACGTAGCCCTCGCCGTAGCGGCCATACTGACCTCCCGCACTCACCAATACGTCGCGTTCCTCCAGCAGCCGTTCGGCAAATCCGGCCGACGTGTATCCCTCGGGGACTCTGGCCCACAAGTAGAGACTCGCCCTCGGCGTCGCGACGGTCAGTCCCATCGCACGGAGCACGCCCACGACGCGGTCGCGCCGCCGTCCGTAGATGGCGTTTCGCTCGTCGAGCCACTCCGTCGGCGTGTTCAGGGCCGTGATGCCCATCCGCTGTATCGCCTGAGGCACACCCGAGTCGAGGTTCGACTTGACCA
>CAUZJF010000179.1:0-5215 GCA_963579975.1 Dehalococcoidia bacterium | reverse complement strand
CTGGTGGTGAAACAAGCGCAATCGCTGGCGGTGGGGGTGGGTGCTGTGGAGGAGGGGGTGGTGGAGGCTGCGCCTGTTCAATGTCGGCCTAGCCGATCGCGGCCGGATCAGCCCCCTTGTGCCAGGCCGTTGAGGAAGAAGGCGAAAAGGACGAACCCGGCCATACCCAGAAGCAACAACAGGCCCACGAAGGCCACCACGGCCATCATCAACAGGAATTTCAGGAAACCGCCGGCTACCGGGATTTTTTCGAGCGCCTCGAAAGCTACGCCCAGCTTCTCGGACGCGATCTCGACCGGAAGGATGATTTTGTTGAGTTGGAATTTCATCTCGTCTTTCTCCTCGGACAGGCAGTGTAAATAGTCGCCTGGTTCTTTGTCAATCTCCGGCTCATGGAACCGGGTCTTAACGCAACTCGGTCTTCTTTCTCTGCCCAGCGCCTAGGCTTCCTCCTCTATCACTTCCACCAGGGCTTCGAGCAGGCCGTCGATATGCCCTTCGTCCATGGGTTCTGAGAGGGCCATACTCATCGCACCGCTTCCGATGTAGTAGCCCTTGAGCGCCAGCCCCATTGCTACGCGGCCGAATAGCTCGTTATCGGCCGCGGCGGCGCTACGATAGTCTCGGACCGGTTGGTCGGTGAAAAAGGGGTTTAACAGCGAGCCGCCGCTCAGCACCTGGCAGGGGACCGCCGCTTTTTCAAACACGTTGACCATCCCCCGATGAAGCCGGATGCGCAGGTCGTCGAGACGCTTGTAGACGTCAGGGGTCAATGCCTTCAGCGTCGCCAGGCCAGCCGCCAAAGTCATGTTGTTGCCGGAGAATGTGCCGCTCTGATTGACCCTGTCGCCGTCGAGGGTCGTGTCGAAGACGTCCATCAGCGCGGCCTTGCCGCCGATAGCGCCGGCCGGTAGGCCCCCACCTACGGACTTCCCAAACAGGGAAAGGTCGGGTTCGACGCCGACCGAGCCCTGATATCCGCCGTACCCCGTGCGGAAGCTGACGGTCTCGTCCATGATCATCAGCATGCCCAACTCTTTGGTAATGTCTCGGATGAAGTGGGTGAATGAGTCCGGGATATCTAGCATCCCGGGCTTCCCGTCGTAAAAGACGCCTCCGACATCCGCCTGATGTTCTCTCAATATCAGTTCCACCGACTCCGGGTCGTTGTACGGCAAGATGACGACGTTTTCCTCTGAGCCGGTGGCCATACCAGGCCATGCGGCCACCGATTCCGGCGAGTCGGCGTCTCCGGCATCGCTCAGACTTGGGCCGGTGCTGATCTCCAGAGCGTCGTGGCTTCCATGGTAGGCGCCCTCGAACTTGGCCACCTTGGGTTTGCCACTCACGGCCCGTGCCAGACGAGTCAGGTGCAGGGACGACTCGGTAGCCGAGTTCGTAAACCGCACCTTTTCGACGGCGGGAATTCTCTGGACCATTTCCTCGGCAATCTCCGCCTCGAGCGTCGTTGGCCCGCCGAGGGCCCAGCCGCGCTCGATCTCTTTCTGCAGTGCTTCCACGACCTTGGGGTGGTTGTGGCCCAGCAACATAGCCGTGTGGTGACCGGCGAAGTCGATGTACTTGCGGCCGTCCACGTCCCAAAGATAGCAGCCCTCGGATCGGTCGATGTAGATAGGGAAAGGGTCCACGTAATACGCGCCCTTGATCACGCCGCCTGGCATGACCGGCTTGCCCCGCTCCCACTGGGCCTTCGACTTCGGCAAGACGGCCCGGTATTCGGCCTCCAACGACTTTCTAGACCTCGTTATTGTCGCCTCCGTGAAGCTCTCCGAATTCCGGTTGACAAGAGTCGCTTCGGCTTCATCCGCGGCCTGCGGAGTCCAGCCCCAGGAGCCTGATTGCGTTGAGTCCGAGCACCTTGGCCTTGGCGTCGTCTGGCAGGGTCGAGGTGAGAATGCGCCCTATCTGCGTGCGCGAGTCAAGAAGCGGGGAGTCCGAGCCGAACACGACGCGGTCAGCGCCGGCGCCCTCGACAAGGAACTCGATCGCGCCGTGGTCGGCGAAGGATGTCGCCGTCTCCAGGTAGATGTTGGGACAGGCCTGGGCCGCCTCGACCGCGAGGACGTTTCCACGCGGCGCGTTGCCCGAGTGGGCCAGTACCCAACGAATATTCGAGAACCGCTTGGCCAACGCGATGAACCTGGTGGGCAGCGTTAGTACGTCGCTGTCGAAGACCCAGGACGAGTGGCTCATGACGACGATGCCTCGGGAATCGCACCACTCGAAGATAGGCATATAGGCCAGGTCGTCGATAGGGCGCTCGAAATAAGTGGGATACACCTTCAGAGACCTCATACCCAGTACGTCAAAACACCGCTCGAGCTCCCCGATCGCCTCCTCGGGGTAGTGAGGAGTCACGAACCCCACGCCGATGAACCGGTCAGGGTGTTCTGAAGTGAAACGGGTCACCACGTCGTTGCCGCGCCTTGCGTCGCCATGAAAGATGCAGTTGATGCAGGCCCGATCGACGCCCGCGGCGTCCATGATGCTGATGAACCGGACGGGGTCGTCGTCCATCAGGTTGGTGCTCCAACGCCCGGCGTGGTTGTGGAAGTCGATGACGGGCGTGTCCAAGGGCTAGCCCAGTCCCAACAGGCGTTCGAGGTTGCCGGCGCAGATGGCGGTAAGCGATTCTGTACTCAGACCGCATCGGTGGAGGTTATAGAGCTGGGCTCCCATCTGGGAATCGGGGAACCGGGAGCCGAACAAAAAGCGCTGGTCGCCAACGGTCGTCATCAGTTTGTCGACGCCGCCGCTGCCGACGAACCTGGAGATTTCCATATGTAGGTTTTGAAGTTGACGCAACAACGGCAGCGCCCATGTGGCATCGCTGTATTTCACCTCACAGAGCACCACCGCCAGGTCCGGATGCTTTTCGAGTGTGCTGTAGATCGCTACGGGGTCCACCTCCTCGATAGACAGCAACAAGGGCAGACCTTCGCCGGTCAGCCAGTCAAGCCAATCGCCGACGATCCAGTCGACGAACGGATATCTGTGTAGCGGGGGAATCATACGGACGGCGCGCCCGCCGTGCTCCTTGACATAAGACGCGAAAGCGTCCATGTCGTCGTAGCTGGGGTTGCACACGAATTGGGGGAGAATACGCTCGTCGCCGGCGATCGTTTCGATGAGAAGGTCATTCCCATCCCTGGAATCGAAGGTCGCGGCGTGGGGCGAGTAGGCCAGGGCGCGACCTACACCGACGTGGGCCATCGCCTTCAACGTACCCTCGAGCGTATCGACCTTGACCCGCCGGTTGTGTCGGCGACCCAGAGCGATGTTCGCGTCGATAACCGGGACGTCCGGTCTGAAGTTCAGGTCTACCTCGCCCATTTAGGCTCGTATCCTACTCCGGTGTGCTGCACCGCTTCCGAGCGCGTCGGCGAGCGTGAGTGTAGCAGTGCGGCAAGGGAGCGTCAACGGATTTGGCGGGGCGGAGGATCTGGTTTTGGGGCGGTTCGGGGGCTGCAGGTGCTTGACCATCAGGGAGGCATTGGGCTTCCTTCCCCCAGAGTTCCTCAAGTTCCTCCAAGGGCCTGAACCCAACGAAACTGTTCCGTATCTCGAGCTGGCAACACGTCAGCGTTCCAGCCCAAGCAGCTTGATGGCGTTCAGCCCGAGCACCTTGCGCTTGGCGTCCTCGGGGATATCGGCCGTTACGATGCGTCCAACGTGGTGGCGTGGGTCCATCAGCGGCATGTCCGACCCGAAGAGCACGCGGTCCGCGCCGGCTCCCTCGACCAGGAATTCGATGCTCCCGTCGTCGGCCAGCGACGTGCACGTCTCGAGGTAGATGTTCGGGCTTGCTCTGGCCGCCTCGACCGCCTGGGCCTGTCCAGGCGGCCCGTTCCCGGCGTGCGCCAGCTGCCACCGTATGTTCGGGTAGCGCTCCGACAGGCCGATGAACCGGCGAGGCGCCGTCAGGGTGTTGTCATATTCGCTCTCGTAGTAGGTGTGGCACATCACGAGAACTCGCCGTTCCTCGCACCATTCCAGAATCGGACCGTATGCGGGATCGTCGATTGGCCGTTCAACGTAGTTGGGGTAGAGTTTCAGGTACGCCATCCCAAGCTTGTCGAAGGCCCGTTCCAGCTCCCTCACAGCTTCTTCCGGATAGTGGGGAGTTACGAAGGCCACCCCGATGAACCGGTCGGGATGTTCGGCCACGGCACGGGCCACAAGGTCGTTCCCACGAGCGGCGTCGCCGAAGAAGATGTGATTGATACAAGCTACGTCGACGCCCGCAGAATCCATGATGCGCAGGTAGCGGTAGATGTCGTCGCTCATAGAGTGTGCCCCCCAGTTCCCAAGATGGGAGTGCATGTCTATTACGGGCGTGTCGATCATCGACGATCAGGCTGCCGGTTGGGGGACGGGCTTGGGGACGGTTTGTCGACGGGCGTGTCTGGGGCGCCACCAGAGGAAAAACAGAGGGGCCACGGCTAACAGCAAGGCCTCCGCGACTGTGGACAAAGCGACCCACATCGTCGCGTCGAAGAAAAACCCCTCGGGGAACATCGCGATCAGGTAGTCGCGGCTGGGGTCGAGTTGCCACAGGTCGTTGCTGAAGCTCACGACGTGAAAGGCAAGAAACAGTCTGTCGAAGCCTACCAGCGATCCCAGGCCCACGACCAGGATCAGCCCGATCGTGGCCGCGGAGCCGGTGGCTACATGCCGGCCCAGGCTTGGGAGAAAGCGCCGGCGGGTCGACCAGAAGGCCGCTGCAACGAAGACCAGTATGTAGGCCGCCGCCAGCTCCTGAACGAGATACACGCCTTGCACAAGTCCTTTGACGTCTTTCATATGCGCGACCTCTCGCGCGTTGTAGAGGCTGCGGGTAACTCCGGCCAGCTCCACGCGAAGGTCTAGAAGCTCGGCGTCGTTGTTGAAGTAGTCTCTTATCTGCCTGCCCGCCGACAACAGCTCGTCGCGCTCGATGCCGGTCCAGTAGGGGATGTCGTACTTGTCGAAGCCGTAACTGTATAGGACAGGGGAGTTGACTACCCAACGGACGTTTATAGTGATCAGAAGAAGCGGCACCGCCGCAATGAACGCGCCAACGGAGCCCAACTTGAGGAACCTGATCGCCCGTGACCGGTGCCTGAGCAAGTTATCCAGAACGCCTTCTCTCGCTCATCCTGCCACGAAGCGACCAGTCATCTCTCTTCAGTTCCATCGTGCAGGCCATAAACCC
>CAUZJF010000178.1:0-5236 GCA_963579975.1 Dehalococcoidia bacterium | reverse complement strand
TGCGCTCTTCGAGAACTGCCATCGCAATATGGTGTTGGTGAAGGACATCGAGGTCTATTCGCTGTGCGAGCATCATATGCTTCCATTCTTCGGCAAGGCCCACGTCGCCTACATTCCCGACGGGAAAATTCTTGGCATTTCGAAACTGCCACGGCTCGTGGAAATGTACGCGCGCCGGTTCCAGGTCCAGGAACGGCTCACCGACCAGGTCGCTCAGGCCGTCTGGGACACCGCGAATCCGCAGGGGGTCGCGGTCGTCGTCGAGGCTTATCACCTGTGCATGATGATGCGCGGTGTCGAGAAACAGAACTCTAAGACGATTACTTCGGCCATGCGCGGATCCTTCCTGGATGACCCGAGGACACGCGACGAATTCCTGCGGCTGACTACCAGCGCGCATCAGCCGCTGTCATGACCGAAGACTTTGCCTACACCGTCAGCGCCCAGGCGCACTACGACGCCGCCCACTTCCTTCCCAACTACGAAGGCAAGTGCAGTCGGCTGCACGGGCACAGGTACGTGGTCGAGGCTGCGCTCCAAACCACTGATCTCGACGACTCCGGTATCGCGTTCGACTTCATCGACCTGAAGAATGAGCTACGTGGCATTGCCGATGGGTTGGATCACGAGAACCTGAACGAGCTTCGGCAATTCCAGGACGTGGAGACGAGCGCCGAGAACCAGGCGAAGTACTTCTTCGAGGAATTGAGCCGGAGGATTCCGAAATCGATGGTGAAGGGCCTACTCTACGCCCGCATCTGGGAGTCGCCGACCCAGTGGGCACAGTACGGGCCGGCCAGCGCGCCCATGCCACCACCACAGAGTCCTTCGGGGTGAGTCTAGGCGGGCTGCTAGCGTGCATCTCCTCCTCACCCATCGCCTGACATGCCCACGATGCGGGCCAGAGTTCGGGCTGATTCTACTGCCCACGAGTTGGCCGACCGTCTGGTAACGGAAGGCGTCCTGGGCTGTGCGAACTGTCGAGACGGGTCTCCGATTCAGGCCGGCTTCGGTGACTTACGTGCACCTCCCCGCCGGGAATTGGAGGTGGGCTTGGCCGGTGCATTCGGCAGTCGCGATGAGCTCGAAGCCGAACGGATCGCTGCGCGTATCGGCGTGGTGCGCGGGCCGGGCACCGTCGTGCTCGTCGGGGGCCTAGCGCACTGTGGCCCTGTGATCTCCCGTCTCACCCAGGACCTCCAAATCGTGGAAATCGACGCGGACCCAAGCGCCTGGCCGGCAGATCCGTCTTGAAGCCGCGTCGTCTCCCGTCCGAGTATACTCCCGGATCCTGCGAGGCGTCGGACCGACGGTCGACTCGGCAGGCGCTGGATTGACGAGGTGGCCCGCGTCGTCGCACCGATGTCCTGGGTCGTGGTGACGGACACCACTGGGGAGACTTGTGCGTGGCTCGAAGGAGCCGGCCTGAAGGTGAGGATGGTTGAGAAGGAAACCGTTGTCGCGACACGGAGTTGAGCGCTTTTGGGCGTTGCGCGTGTCCCCTTTCAACTCCTACCTTTCAGCCTGCCCCAATTACATCATAGGCCTTTTGCATGGCGTTTTGGAATAAGCTCTTTGGCGGCGGCGAAGCACCTATCGTCGACTACTACAACGAGGGTGTCGAGCTTCTCACGGACGGCAAGTTCCACGAGGCTCTGACCTCGTTCCGGCTGGCGTTGAAGGTGGCGCCAGGCGACGCAACCGTGCTCCAACAGATCGCGATCTGTTACACCCGGATCGGTATGACCGAGGAAGCCGCCAAAACGTATCGTCACGTCCTGCAACAAAACCCCACGGCGGCCGGTGCAAACTATGGGTTGGCGTTCCTCTTGCTTCGGGGCGCGGACCCCGAGAGTGCGATCGGGCACCTGGAAGCCTTCCTAGCCCAGGCTCCCGAGGATGGGGACGCAAAGGACCACGTCGGCCACGCGCGATCGACTTTGGCACAGTTGCGCGGGGAGCCTCACGAAGCATCGGCCGAGGCGCCGCCCCCAGATGAGCTCTTCTAACATCCTAAGGGTCCAGCTCCGGTGGGCCGGAGAAGGGCTCGTCTTCCGGGGGGGCGCAGATGGTGGCCCCGAGACCACGATAGACAGCGATCGGGGCGAGGGTGCGTCGCCTATGGAGCAGTTGCTGTTGTCCCTCGCCGGGTGCATGGGCGTCGATGTGGTCCTTATGCTGCGGAAGTCGCGCGTACCGCTCGACGCGCTCGAGGTCGAAGTGGTTGGCGAGCGCGCCGACAGCCAACCGCGCAAGTTCGTCGCGATCGAGTTGCTGTATCGCGTGAAGGGGCCGGGAAAGGAGCACGAGCCTAGGCTGCAGCGGGCGATCGATTTGTCGCGGGACAAGTACTGCAGCGTGCTGCACTCCCTCCATCCCGATATCGTCTTCTCCATTCGAGTCGAGCGGGCCTGACCGCTGCGGAGCCATGGCATGGCGACCATCACGTACGTAGCCAACAAAACCCCTGTCCCTGAGACGACGCTGACGCGTCTCTTTTTCGACGCGGTCGACATGTACGGGGAAAAGGCCGCGTTCGAGCGGCTTACGTCCCCGACCGAGCGGACCAGTATCGGCTATGGTGAGACGCGCCGCATCGTGAAGGGCGTGGCCGCCTCATTGGCGGAACATGGGGTCGAACGTGGTGACCGCGCGGCGATCCTTTCCGAAAACTGCCCCGAGTGGGCGTTGGTCGACTACGGTTGTTTGTGTGGGGGGGTGATAGATGTTCCGATCTATGCGACGCTAAGCGCCCGTCAAGTCGCGTACGTGCTCGAAGATTCGGGGGCCAAGCTCGTCTTCGCGTCCACCCAGGACCAGATGGAGAAGGCCCTAGAGGCGGCGGGGACGTGCCCTCAGGAAATCCTGATCGTCGTGTTCGAGATAATCCCGGATCTACCCGCCGGAGTTATGTCGTGGGCGTCGTTCCTGGCGGCCGGTGCGGACTTGGCGGATGCGTGGTCGGACGAGGACTTTCGGGCCGCGGCACTGGAGGCGCAGCCTCATGACGTGGCGACACTCCTCTATACGTCCGGCACGACTGGGGATCCGAAGGGAGTGATGCTGACGCACAACAACGTCGGGTCGAATGTCCTGGCGAGTTGCATGGTGCTCGAGGTCGGCGACACCGACAACACGATCAGCTTCCTGCCGCTATCGCACGTCCTGCAACGGACGGCTGACTTCGTCTTCTTCCGGAGCGGATGCCGCTTGGCTTATCCGCGCTCGATAGAGACGTTGGTGGACGACATGAGGGTCGTCCGCCCAACGGTGGTCGTGTCAGTGCCGCGCATATTTGAGAAGATCTACAACGGGGTGATGGACACGCGCGGATTGAAGAAGAAGCTCATCGACTGGGCCGTCGATGTCGCCGACCGTGCCTTCGAGCTGACGCTGTCCGGAAAGAAGCCGGGGGGGCTGCTCGCGCTGCAATACAGCCTCGCAGACATGCTGGTGTTCTCGAAAGTAAAGAACGCGGTCGGCGGTCGCCTGAACTATTTTGTGAGCGGTGGCGGTCCGCTGGCCCCGACGCTGAACCGCTTCTTCAACTCCATCGGCATGCCGGTGCTGGAGGGGTACGGCCTCACGGAGACGAGCCCCGTCACGAACTTGAACTCGCTCGAGGGCTTCCGAATCGGCTCGGTGGGGAAGACGGTTCCGGGGACCGAGGTCAAGATTGCGGACGACGGGGAGATCCTCGTTCGGGGCCCGCAGGTCATGAAGGGCTACTACGAGAAGCCCGACGCCACTAATGAAGTCCTCGATGCTGATGGCTGGTTCGCGACCGGCGACATCGGCGAACTCGACCCGGACGGTTTCCTCAAGATTACGGATCGCAAGAAAGACATCATCGTGACGGCCGGTGGCAAGAACGTGGCCCCACAGCCGATCGAGAACATGCTCAAGACGAACCGCTTCGTGGAGCAGGTCGTCATGATCGGCGACCGTCGGCGGTACTGTTGTCTGCTGGTCGTGCCGGCCTTTGCCGCGCTCGAGGCGTGGGCGAGCGAGAACGGCGTTTCTTGGAACGATCGTGCGGAGCTGCTGGCTTCGACTTCGGTGCTAGCGCACATGGAGCACGAAGTGTTCGGCATGCTCACCGATCTGGCCTCGTTCCAGAGGCCCAAGAAGATCGCGCTTCTCGAAGAGGAGTTCTCGATCGAAAATGGCTTCCTCACGCCCACGCTGAAGGTCAAGAGAAGGGTCGTTCAAGAACGGCTCGACTCCCTGATCGACGAGCTGTACTCCGAAGAGGCTGCGGACGTCACGGCGTCCTGATCGATGACTGCGCAGCCCACCGACGTCGTAACCGTGATCATGACCGCGCCCAACGCCGAAACGGCGGAAACGCTCGGGCGGACACTCGTTTCCGAACGGTTGGCTGCGTGCGCCAACGTGGTACCCAAGATCGTGTCGATGTACTGGTGGGACGGCGAGCTTCAACGGGACGAAGGGGCGATGGTGATTCTGAAGACGGTTCAGCAGCGGGCGCAGGCCCTCGAGGCGCGGGCAGTCGAGCTGCATCCATACGCTGTACCCGAGGTACTCGTGCTCCCGGTGTCCGGGGGACACGAGCCGTACCTCGCCTGGGTCGGCGACGAGGTGGGGGCGTAAACGGTGCCGAAAAAGCGGCAGACCGAGGAGCAGGAGATGCGGGCTGAAGACCAGGTTGCGCAGACGGAACTGCTCTCGGACAAGCAAGCGCCGAACGAGGACGAGGACGGCGAGTCCGTGCAAGAGCCGGTCGAGCATGATTCTGAGGAGGCTGAAGCCGGACTTCCAACCGCCGAGGGCGAGGCACATGTTCCCGTCTCCTTCGAGATGGTGTCCGCAGAGGGTGTGGCGGTCCAGCAGCTCGGGCGAGCGAAGGACCTGGTGCGAGACGGTAGCATCGAGGAGGCGATCGCGTTGTACTGCGACATCCTCGTCCAGAACCCCGCCAACCTGAAGGCGCGCAACAACCTGGGGGTACTGTACGATGAGTTGGGCCGTCTGGAGCTCGCGCTCGAGCAGTTCGAGGCGGCAGGGCTCATCGAACCCGAGAACGTCGAGATCTTGAACAACTACGGCTCGGTGCTCGGCGCGGTGGGCCGTTACGACGAAGCGGGGAAATTGCTGCGTCGCGCGCAAAGACTAGCCCCCGAGGACGTCTCGGTTCGGGCGAGCATGGGCATTCTCCATTTCCGCCGTGGTGTGTATGCCATGGCGGAGGCAGACCTAGGCTGGGTTTGTGAGC
>CAUZJF010000177.1:0-5246 GCA_963579975.1 Dehalococcoidia bacterium | reverse complement strand
CCAGATGACGGGCACGAGACATTCTATCTCCTGCTCGTTCAGGATGTTCGGGCAGGCTGTACGGTGGAGCGTTACTCCGCGCCCTCGGGTAATGTAGCCCGCGATCTCGTCTCCCCGAATGGGGTTGCAGCAGCTTGCCATTCTCGTCAGCAGGTCGCCGACGCCCAGCACATTGACCCCGGACCCGGACCCGAGGGCCGGCAGCACGAATTCCTTCTCCTCGTCGGGTTTGACCTGCTAGGCCGACAACTTCTCGACGACCTGATAAGTCGCCGTCGCCCCACCGCCTAGGGACGCGAACAGCTCGTCGGCCGGGTCGAACTTCAGCAGCCTGGCGACGTCCTGGTCGTCGAAGTCGGGGCTCAGCGGGCGCAGTTGCTTGTTGTATATCTCTTTCCCGCGGGTGATGTGGGCCCGCTTCGTCTGCCGGTTGGACCAGTGACGGACCTTTTCACGGGCCGACGTAGTCTTGACGTAGCCCCGGTTGGCGTTGAGCCAGTCCAGGCTGGGACCCTTAACCGTTTTGCTGGTCATGATTTCTACGGTGTCGCCGTTCGGGAGCTCGTACCGGAAGTTCACCAGCTTGCCATTGACCTTGGCTCCGATACACCGGTGTCCCACTTCGGTGTGGACGCGGTAGGCGAAATCGAGAGGTGTGGCGCCGGCAGGAAGCTCCTTCAAATCACCCTCCGGGGTGTAAACGAAGACCTGATTCTGGAATATATCGGTCTTGAACGACTCGACATACTCCTCGGCCCCAGCGACATCTCGCTGCCATTCGAGGATTTGCCGCAGCCAGGTCATCTTCTCCTCGAACTGCTTGTCGGCTGGCTGGCCTTCCTTGTAGAGCCAGTGAGCGGCTACCCCGTACTCGGACAGGCGATGCATCTCGTGGGTGCGGATCTGGATTTCGACAGGTGAGCCGTCTTCGCACAGTACGGCCGTGTGGAGTGACCGGTAAAGGTTGTCCTTGGGGTTGGCGATGTAGTCGTCGAACTGCCCGGGAAGCGGCCTCCAGCGTGCGTGGACGACGCCGAGAGCCGAATAGCAGTCATTCACCTCGTTCACGCGCACGCGAAGCGCGAAGCGCGAAGCGCGAACAGATCGTAAATGTCGCTGACGGCCTTGTTCTGCTCCGCGTAGGTCTGCACCTTCTTGTAGATGCTGTACATGTGCTTCGGCCTGCCTGTGACCTCGGCCTCGATGCCTGCTTCCTCAAGCTCCTCGCGCAGAATCGCTCCGACCCGCTCGACATAGCTCTCCCGATCCTCTCTTTTCTCTCTTCGAATTGAGAAGCTTCGAGATATCGCGGTAGGCCTCGGGGTTGATGTGCTGGAAGGCAAGGTCCTCAAGGTGCCACTTAATCTCCCAGATGTCCAGGCGGTGCGCGAGCGGTGCGTAGATATCGAGAGTCTCCTGAGCGATGGCTACGCGCTTATCGTCGGGAACCGCCGCAAGTGTCCGCATGTTGTGTAGCCTGTCGGCCAGCTTAATCAGGACGACCCGGATGTCCTACGCCACGGACATGAGCATCTTGCGAAGGGTATCCGCGTCCTACAACGCAGCCGAAGACGCCACGTGGGCCTCTGCGGAGGAAGGTATTCACCCGCCTTAACGAGCAGCGTCTCGTGTGAATTCAATGCTTCAACCTGGGCTGTGTTCGTGCTATATCAGAACACTTAAATTATACCGTAGCGGGTCGTATGGTAACGGCCAAGCGGAAGGGACGCTTCGACCTGCTCAGCATCAGCGGTGCTCCGGACCGCGACGAGTCTCGAGAGATGCTGTGCATGTGCACGGGACGGTGTTTGCAAGGCCATGGTGCGTGCGATACGCTGGATGGCCCTAGCCCACAGAGCGCGGCAAGTTACGCGACAAAGAAAGTGGTCCATATGAGCCCGCAGCTGTTTCAAGCGCCCCGAGGCACCACGGACATCCTGCCCGACCAGCAGAAGGGCTGGCTGGCGGTCCATTCGACTGCCGAGGAGACGGCCAATCGGTTCGGCTACGAGCGCATCGACACGCCTCTGTTCGAGGACGCCCGCCTCTTCGTGCGCGGCGTCGGCGAGGTCACCGACATCGTTGAGAAGGAAACCTACACCTTCGAGGACAGAGGGGGCGACCTGGTAACACTCCGTCCCGAAGGTACGGCGCCGGTGTGCAGAGCATATCTGGAACACGGCATGCACAACCTCTCGCAACCCGTGCGTCTCTACTACTTCTGTCCGGTATTCCGCTACGAGCGCCCCCAGGCAGGCAGGTTCCGACAACACCACCAGTTCGGGATAGAGGCGCTGGGTGACGGGAACGCCCGCGTCGACGCCGAGGTTATCGAGTTGGGGTGGCAACTGCTCGACGGGCTGGGCGTGGAAGAGAAGTTGCTGATGCTTAACAGCACCGGCGACCCGGAGTGCCGACCGGCGTATATCGAACGCCTTCAAGCACACTATCGTCCGCAGGTCGACCGGCTCTGCGAGAACTGCAAGCGGCGCCTTGAGGAGAACCCGCTGCGCGTGTTGGACTGCAAGGAAGCATCGTGCCAGCCAGTCATCGAAGAAGCGCCCCACAGCATCGACTATCTGTGCGACGCTTGCGAGGAGCACTGGAAGGCCTTGCTCGCGAGCCTGGACGCCATCGGGCTGACCTTCGACATCGACCACACACTGGTCAGGGGCTTCGACTACTACACCCGGACCGTCTTCGAGATCGTCCCTCCCGACGCCGGTAACACCAGCACGATTCTGGGCGGAGGCCGGTACGACGGCCTCATCGAGGAGCTTGGTGGACGGCCTACCCCAGGCGTGGGCTTCGGCATGGGCATCGAGCGCGTGCTGGCGAACATCAAGCGGGGCGACGCCGGCTTCGACGACGACGCCGTGAAGGTCATCGTCGTCGCGCTGGGAGCCGAGTCTGCGGCTGCGGGCGTCGGCCTTTCGTCGAAGCTGCGCCGTAACGGCGTGCCGGCGATCATGGGCCCTGCGGACCGGAGCCTCAAGAGCCAAATGCGGTACGCGTCGTCGATTCGCGCTACGCACGCGGTAATTATCGGGGCGGACGAGCTTGCGAAGGGCACGGCCACTCTCAGGAACCTGACCGAAAGCGACCAGCGAGAGGTCGGCCTGGACGAGCTCCCACGGGTCCTCAAGGCTCGGGGCAGAGGCGACTGACACCCGCGTTTCGCGATCGGCTAATGGACCTGCTTCGACGGGCTCTCAAATAACTGCTGACCACGAACGGGTTGGGGTCATAATGAGCAGGCAGACGGGCGCATGCTATGTGCCCGTACGGCCGTTCAAGGGGACGAAGGCCCCTACGCAAGAAGGCGAGCCAGTTACTTTCCTATGTTCAGTCCGCTTCGCGGGCGTAAAGTTGCTCAACAGGAGCGGTCTTTGGGCCAGTGACGCCTCTAGGGCCGAAGCATCGGTTCTCGGTCTGACCGCAGCCCGGTGTCTGGTTCTCCGTCTTGGTCAACGAACGCCGGTGCTATACTGGATTTCGTCATGGCACCTGGCGACACGAACAACAACCCATTGATAGAGAAACTAGCCTCGGTCGAGCAGCGCTCGGCGGAGGTCGAGCGTCTTTTGGCCGATCCGGAGGTCTCGAAGGACTACACGCGGGTCCAGGTCCTGGCGAAGGAGCATGCCTCGCTGAAACGGCTCGTGTCGCTCTCCCGGGACTACTCCGCCGTTTCTCGGGACATGGACGAGGCGATCGCGATCACGCGAGACGACTCGGACCGCGAGATGGCGGCGCTGGCGCGGCAGGAGCTCGAGGAGCTCGAAGGGCGGAAACGCGAGATAGAGGAGGAGCTTCGGGTCGAGCTCCTACCCAGGGACCCCAACGACGAGAAGAATGTCATCATGGAGATACGCGCCGGGACCGGGGGCGACGAGGCAGGCCTCTTCGCGAACGACCTCTTCCGGATGTACACGCGGTACGCTCAGCGGAGCGGGTGGAAGACCGAGGTCATCGACAGCAATGAGACGGGGATCGGTGGCATCAAAGAGATGGTCTTCCAGGTCAAAGGCGATGGCTCTTACAGCCGCCTTAAGCACGAGAGCGGCGGCCACCGCGTACAGCGGATACCCGTGACCGAGTCCGGCGGCCGCATCCACACGTCCTCGGCCACGGTTGCGGTGCTGCCGGAGGCGGAGGAGGTCGACGTCGAAATCCATCCCGATGACCTCCACATCGACATTTTTCACTCGAGCGGCCACGGGGGACAGAACGTCCAGAAGGTCGCGACGGCCGTGCGAATAACCCACAGGCCGACGGGCATTGTGGCGGTCTGCCAGGACGAGCGGTCACAGCTGAAGAACAAAGAGAAGGCGATGTCGGTGCTCCGGTCTCGCATTCTGGCGCGGGAGATCGAGCGTCAGCAGCAAGAGATTACCGAGGAGCGACGCACCCAAGTGGGGTCTGGTGACCGCTCCGACCGCGTCCGTACCTACAACTTCCCGCAAGACCGCGTCACGGACCACAGGGTCAACCTCACCAAACACAACATGAACGGGATCCTCGATGGCGACCTGAACGACTTCGTAGAGGCGCTCCTTTCGCGGGAGCAGGCCCTCAAGCTCGAACAGGCTGGGTTGTGAAGGTTAGAGAGTCCTGGGTACAGGTCCGAGACGACCTGGCCACCTTCGGGGTAGCCGACGCAAGCATCGAGGCCGAGACCATTGTTCGACACGGTCTTTCACTCGATCGAACCCAGTTTTTCGCCGAGCTGGACCGGCAGATCGGCACCGATGAGATGGCGTCCATCAACGGACTTGCAGCCCGGCGCAAGGTCGGGGAGCCTCTGGCCTACATCCTGGGCAACCGCGAATTCTACGGCCTTGAGATGTACGTCAACGAGCACGTACTCGTCCCCAGACAGGAGACGGAGCTGCTGGTTGACAAAGTCCTCGATTTCGCGGAGCGGCGCGCCGGAGAGTCAATGACGATCGCGGACGTGGGCACCGGCAGCGGCGCGATCGCCGTGGCGCTGGCGAGCAGACTTCCGCAGGCCACTGTCTACGCCACGGATTCGAGCGAAGCCGCCCTGGCAGTCGCTGACGTGAACAGGCGCCGCCACGACGTTGCCGACCGGGTGCATCTCTACCACGGCGACCTTCTTTCCGTGCTACCCGGGCCGGTCGACGCCATCGTGTCGAACCCCCCGTACGTGGCGGCAGGCGAACTACCCGGCCTGCCGCCGGACGTAAGGCGCGAGCCTCGGGCGGCTCTCGACGGTGGGCACG
>CAUZJF010000176.1:0-5260 GCA_963579975.1 Dehalococcoidia bacterium | reverse complement strand
ACGGGGTTACTGACGCCGCGTACATGATTACCCTCGGCGTCAAGTCGGCCCTGTCGGTCTGGATGATCCTTCTCGTGCGTTCTCTCCAGAGACGGTCGGTGCTTTTGGAGATCTATCGAGAGCCTAGAGGACCCGCGCCTACGGGTTTCCGAAGGTGGCTCGGCTTCGTTTCGGGTTACAATGCGCTGGCGACATTTGGCGTGGCGGTGTTGTTCCTGTCGGACCTGCTGAACGTGCTGTTCCAAACGGCCCTTGCCGGCCGGTAGGATGTCTTCCGCCGAGGAGAGGTCAGGTCTGAGACCTGCTCCAACGCTACACAGGTAAATGTCTAGACTTCCGAGGAGGCCGAAATGAAGCGTGATTTGATGGACATCCTCGTCTGTCCGGTGTGCAAGGGCGAACTCAGCCTTACGGTTACCAAAGAAGACGAGAACGAGATCATCGAAGGCAGCCTGCACTGCGCCTCGTGCGACGAGACCTACCCGATCGAGGACACGATCCCAAACCTACTTCCTCCAGACCTCAGGAACTCATAGACGCCGCTCACAAGCCGGTCGCCGGCACGCTCTACGACGTTGGAAGTGTTCGGTGGGTCGAAAGCTCAGGCAGTCGAATCCCAGAGCAACCCCCCACAAATATCTCAGTGGGCGGTCTTGTCAGGCTGTTGTTGGTGAAGGTAGGCGTTCCAGAGGCTGTGGCTCAAAGACTGGAGACAGAGGATGGGCTATTGGTCTATCGCAATCAGGCTGGGGTTTGCTGCGTATGTAAGTTTCGGCCTAGTTCTACAGACCATCGTAGATTCTGTTGTGTTCTCAAGGGTTGACGTGACGATGGAAGTGGAGACACCAGTGACACTAGTTCCTCGTGTGGATTTTGGTACTTTGTTCGGTATTTCCCATGCGTCAATTCCAAACTCGATCTTTGGGTCGTGATGCTCGCAATTCCGTTGTTCGCATCAACGTATTAGCTACCGCGGTGGTGCCAGCGCTTTGTTGGCAGATGGAGTTGGATCGAGTGTCCAGCTGTTCAAGCGTCTTTCGTAGTGTTCATCTACGGCGCGGCATCCGGTCTCGTTTGGTTTTTTGGAACCGATCTCAACATGTTCTTCGGAGCCGTAGGGGTTTGGTACGGGGTGGGATTTGGTTTACTTGCAGGTGTGCTCTCGCTGAACAAGGACTTGCTGGCGGAAACCGGCTTCGCTTCCCTCGGCTTGGTGAGGCTAGAGGCGATGCATCGCAGATGGTTGCAGGGCTGGATTCTGGTCGGAGCAGGCCTAGTCACCGTGATTGTAGGGATTGAATACGGAACGGCTGTAGCACCTTCTGTTTTTCGGTCCTCTTCTGACCAACAGATTGAAGTGGTAACTCTCATCGGTCTAAGTGGGGCCATAGTATTCACATACCTGATTGCAGGAGGCTTTCTTGCGGCGTGTGCGATTGTTCCCAGCAAACTGCGCAGGATTGAGGGATTGCTGAACGTAGCTGAGCGGTGTTCTAGATTTGATCGGCCCAGAGCTTCGAGGTTTGGCCGAGTGAAGCGAGGCCCGATGGGTCTAAGCTAGGCAATCGTCGCGTTTACCCGAGTCAGTAGCTTCCCTCTGTTCCATGCGTGCCAGACGATTGCTCCCAAACCGGACGGATCCCGGGAGAGGGTTTTGGCTAGTGGATGACCCGGCTCGTTGCGGAAGTGCCGAGCTGCTGGATCGTCGCTCCTCGATCGGCCTTGAACGTCGCGAACCCTGGATCTCAGACCCAGAAGCGGATTCGGTCCCTACGGTCTACGCCGTGCTCTGGGTTGGACACGCCCAGAATTAAGCACGTCCGGCCGAGGCGCCCGCTCCTCCACCGGCGGCAACAGCGGTAGCAGACTGCTGGGCAGGGTCTGGTACCAGTACGCCGTGCTCGACCAGTCGGCGAAGCGGTTATTGGCGTGGCCTCTCTCGATCGTCACACGAATCGATTCGTTGAATATGATCGGATGCAGAATGTGGTAGCTGTAAGCGGTGGTCCGCTCGTCGACCTCCCTCCACAGGCAGTTGTGGTAGGAGCCCCCTGCGTAAAGGAACGAGTCGTCCGGTTGGGTTCCCCAAGCCTGGTGGAACCATTCCTCCGTGCCGGTGCCGTGCATGTCCGGAGGCCACTTAGGGCCGTCGATCATGACCATGTCGTCGCCCTCGCCCCACCATCCGCCGTGAAGGTTGTGGACGGAAATGTTGCCGCCGCAAAAGTGTCCCCTGCCTTTCGCCTCCACGAGGACGTAGTTGTCTCTGTCCGAAAGGTTCACGACTTCACGGTCGTTGATCAACTCCAGCGTGGGGTCCGGGTTGTCACGGTTCCAACAGGCGTGGAAGCGCAGCTCGTCCTCGGATAGCTCGTCTATCTCATCGTAGTCGACGTGGAAGAAGAGCTTGGGCATCTCCTCGTCGGACTGATTCTCGATGGTAATCCGCGCTCCGGTAGCGAAGAGCATCGGACAGAAGCAATTCATCGACGCGGCCTTCCACGGCTTTCGCCAGTTTGAGCTCATGTTCATAACTGCTGACGGGTACGAGGTCACCTCGGCGTGGCTGACGCCGAAGAAATCTCCGATCGGGCTTTCGATACTGGGGTGTTCCTGGCCGTCCCTGTACATCCGCAAGACAACTTTGCGAGGGTACATAGGGTCCAGGCAGTCGGTGGTAAACCAGATGCGGTGGATGATGCCGGCACTGGTGACATCGACGATGGTAGCGGTGTCTCCCGCAGGCAATTGCCAGGAGTCTCGATTTTGGCCCGTCACGTCGTAGCTCGAGACGCGTCTGCTGTTGCCTCCTGTGCTTTGGCAGTGGACGTGTCGTTGGGCTCTGGGTGGCCCTTTTACTGGTCGTGTCCATCACGAGAGACTGATAGGCTCGTCATACCGAACGTAGCTAGGAATCCAAGAGATTCTTGAAAAGCCAACCGCCTTAGATGTTTCTTTGCTCGCTCAATCAAATTGACAGACCTATCTGTGGCCCAGGTAGATTAGGCTAAAGGGTCTTCAGCTTGGGTTCGAGCAATCGCGCCAGGAGTATGCCTGATGCCACCCGTCCGGCGATCCCGTCCAATAGCGTCGGTACCGTTTGTTTCAGGACCGGGTGGACTAAGCCCGGCGCGATTTCGGCAAGAGGGGTCAGGACGAACTCGCGGTCGGCCATTCGGGGGTGGGGTATGGTGAGGGCCGGAGTCTCGATAACCATACGCCCGCAGACCAGGATGTCGAGATCGATGGCTCGCGGGCCGTTGATAAAGGCGCTGTGGCCGCCTATGGTCTGCTGGATGCGATTCAGGATCGCCAGCAACTCGAAGGGCGTCTGGCGCGTCCAGATGCCGCAGGCGGCGTTTAGGAACGGCGGCTGGGCGCTGAAGCCGATGGGCGCCGTCTCGTAGAGCGACGATACGACAACGTCGTTGGCCGTGTCGCGCAATGCATCAACAGCGCGGGCGATGTTGGCGGCCCGGTTGCCGAGGTTGGACCCGAGTCCCAGGTAGACCTCAGACTGCACGGCGGTCCCCTATCACGGCCTGGGTGCGTCGGTGTCCATCTTCCAGCCGCGCACGATGGCGTCGCTCATTCGGGCGACCCTGACCATTTCCTTCACGTCGTGGACGCGCACGATATCTGCGCCTCTGGCGATGGACAGGGCGACGGTCGCGGCCGTGCCCTCCAGGCGCTCGTCGACCGGCAGGTCTAGCACGTAGCCTATCGTCGATTTGCGGGACATGCCGACCAGAATAGGCCGCCCGAGCTCGTCGAACTCGTCGAATCGGCGCATTATCTCGAGGTTCTGCTCCGCGTCTTTTCCAAACCCCATGCCCGGGTCCACGACGATGTTCTCCTCGCGTATTCCGGCTTCGACACCTGCGCGGACCAGCTCGCGCAACCTTGTGATGACGTCCGGAACGAGGTCGTCGTAATCCGTGCCTTGCTGGTTGTGCATCAGGACGACGGGTAGGCCGGACTCGGCGACGACTCCGGCGATGTCGGGGTCGCGTTGCAGGGCCCAGACGTCGTTGACCATCGAGGCGCCGGCCGTTATCGCTTTCTCGGCGACTCTGGCCTTGTAGGTGTCGATGCTGATGGGCACGTGCACCGCCGCCACCATCGCCTCGATGACCGGAACGACGCGCGATAGCTCCTCTTCCAGGGAAACGGGTTTCGCCCCGGAGTAGATTGATGGAGGCCGCGTCGATTCGCCACCCACGTCGATGATGTCGGCGCCCCACTCATCGAAGCGGACTGCCTGGCCGACGGCCCTGTCGACGTCGTCGCCGGTGCCGTCGCCTGAGAAAGAATCAGAAGTGACGTTGACGACGCCCATCACGTAGGTGCGTGCCCCCCAGGTGAAGGTCGTGTTGCCTATTGTGGTCTTGCCGCGGTTGGGTGTTGAGAATTGCAGGGTGGGGTTCGCTTTCTTGGCTAGCTGTGTCCACCTTACCCCTCCCAGGAGCCCTCACCTCAATTCTCCCAGAGGGAAAGGAGGTAAGAGCGTTGCTAGGGCACAGCTAATCTGATAACTTTTGTGGGATTATTTCACGGACATCGAACGAGTTCAAACATGGCTGTGCGCCGAAAAGTAGATGACAGGCAAGACGAGCTGAGGGAACTCAGAGAGAAATCCCGTCTGGGCGGCGGAACCCGTCGCATTGAGGCCCAACATCAGAAGGGAAAGCTGATCGCTCGCGAGCGCATAGACATGCTGCTCGACGAAGGGACATTCCAGGAACTCGACTCGTTGGTCCTTCACCAGTCGACCGAATTCGGCCTCGACGAGCAGAGGTACCTGGGCGATTCGGCCGTCACCGGTTACGGGAAGATCGACGGACGCTCGACGTTCGTGTACGCCCAGGACTTCACGGTGGTCGGAGGCTCGCTGTCGAAGGTCGCAGCCGAGAAAATATGCAAGGTCATGGACCTGGCGGTGAGCAACGGGGCCCCGATCGTCGGCCTGATAGACTCTGCCGGCGCTCGGATCCAAGAGGGAGTGGAGAGTCTGGCGGGCTACAGCGCGATCTTTCTGCGTAACGTACGGGCTTCCGGAGTGATTACCCAGGTGTCTGCGATCCTGGGCCCGGCAGCAGGCGGGGCTACATACTCCCCTGCATTGACGGATTTCATCTTCATGGTCAGGGGCGTCGGCCAGATGTACATCACGGGCCCGGACGTGATCAAGGCCGTGACAGGCGAAGACGTAACCCACGAAGAGCTTGGCGGCGCATCGAGTCACGCCAGCAAGAGCGGC
>CAUZJF010000175.1:0-5266 GCA_963579975.1 Dehalococcoidia bacterium | reverse complement strand
GCGCGTCGCCGTCGAGCGTGGCGAGCTCGAAGTCGGGCGCCATTTCGCCTACGTTGGGGGTTGTCTCGTCTCGGAGCACGTCCTCTTTGAACCTAGCCTTCGGTGCCCCCTTCTCTGGGTAGGGAGAGGAGGCGAGGGCTGCCGCGACCTCCTCGAGGAAGCTTTCCTGCTCCGCTTCTGACATCACTTGCATTTTCTCGTAGATCTGGATCTGGTACTCGGTGGGTAGGTCTTTGATGACTTCGTCGACGTTGGCCATGCTCGCCTCCAGTTGAACGACTCAATGCCGAGATGATAGCCCGCTAGACGGCGGGCTGCTGCTGTAAGAGCTGGACGATGGCGTCCTCGAACTCGTCCGACTTGAAGCCGAATGGACCGAGGTCGCTGCGGTAGGCGATGACGCCGTCGGCGTCGACGAGGTAGAGGCGGTCCGGCTGCGCGTAGTAGGCCTCGCCAACCTCGTTGTTCATCTCGTCTATTAGGGTGGGGATGCTGATGTCTATGCCGAGGGTGCAGGCGTGGGCGACCTCGACGCGCTCGTCATAGGTCGTGGGCTGGGCCAATATCACTTCCTCAAGGACGTTGACGGGCGTTTGCCATTCGTCCGTGGGGTGAGCCTCGCGGATGTAGACGACGTAGAACTGAACCTCGGCGCCGAAGCGCCCGTAAATCTCTTCCAGGCGCCCGGCCTGGTGACGGAAGGGCGGTCAAGTATAGGAGCCGAAGATGAGGCCGACGGGCTTGCCCCTGTGGGCTGAGAGACGCACCCGCGCGTCGCCGTCGAGCGTGGCGAGCTCGAAGTCGGGCGCCATTTCGCCTACGTTGGGGGTTGTCTCGTCTCGGAGCACGTCCTCTTTGAACCTAGCCTTCGGTGTGGGCCCCCCCCCTGGGTAGGAGGCGATGGCGGCCGAGACCTCCTCGAGGAAGCTTTCCTGCTCCGCTCCGGACATCGCTTGCATTTTCTCGTAAACCAGGATGTGGTACTCGGTGGGTAGGCTATTGATAAGGTCGTCGACGTTGGCCATGCTCGCCTCCAGTTGACTGGACATTAGCATGCAGAATCATGCAGAGGCAAGATTTTGGCGATCCATTCAAGAAGATCGATCGATGTCGCCAAAAAATGGAAGATAAGGCCAATTTTCGTTCCAATCCATTGACATTCCGGCATGCCAAACCTATGTTCAACGTCGAGCCCAGAATGAACATCGAACGCTGGGATAAGAAGCCCGGCCGGTCTTGAGCCATCACGTTGCCTTGTTGAGCTAGTCAGGAGAAGGCATGAGTAGTTGGATAAGGGAACTTTCGCGAGAAGAGGCAGTGCGAGCCTTCCCTCCTGATGTCGTAGCCGCTGACGGATGAGACGATCAAGGCGGCCGAGAGGGCTAGCGAGGGCTAGGAACTTTGAGCGAACGCATCGTTATCACTGCAACGATCAACGGCGAGCAGCACGAGTTCCTGGCCGACACGCGGGACAGCCTGCTCGAGGCGCTACGAGACCGGGTCGGCCTCACCGGCGCCAAGGAAGGCTGCAATAACGGCAACTGCGGCGCCTGCGCCGTCATCATGGACGGCCGCCTGGTCAACTCCTGCTGCGTGCTCGCGGCGGAAGTCGCCGGAGCCGAGCTCGAGACAATCGAAGGCGTCGCGGGCGAGGCCGAATTGCACCCGATCCAGCAAGCCTTCCTGGAGGAGGCGGCCCTGCAGTGCGGTATCTGCACGCCGGGCTTCATTATGTCCTCCAAGGCGCTGTTGGAGCAGAATCCCAACCCGACTGAATACGAGATCAGGTTCTGGCTGTCCGGTAATCTCTGCCGCTGCACCGGCTACGACAAGATTATCCGGGCCGTCCAACGCGCAGGCGAAGTGATGCGAGGCTAGCCATGGTTGCCCAGAAGCAGTACAAGGTCATCGGCACCCGGCCGATCCGCCACGACGGCACCGACAAGGTTACGGGCCGTGCGCAGTACGGAGCCGACGTTCACCTCACGGGGATGCTTCTCGCGCGCGTCAAGCGCAGCCCGCACGCGCACGCGATCATCAAAAAGATCGACGCCTCAAAGGCGCTGGCGCTTCCTGGCGTCAAGGCCGTCGTCACCAACGCCGATTTCCCGCGACCCAAGGAGGGCGCCAGCACGGCGGACGAGGGCCCGCCCCAGCCCTGGCGCTTCATGGTCCAGAACTTCATGGCCGAGAACAAGGCGCTCTATCGCGGCCACGCCGTCGCGGCTGTGGCAGCGACCGACGCCCACATCGCGGAGGACGCCCTGGCGCTGATCGACGTCGAGTACGAGGTGTTGCCTACCGTTGTCGACGTGCGCGAGGCGATGGCAGAAGACGCCCCCATCCTGCACGACGATCTGTTCACCAAGGACAGCACGCCGCTGGCCGACGCGCCGAGCAAGGCCAGCAACATCGCGGCACATAACCAGATCAACCGCGGCGACGTGCAGGCGGGGTTCGCCGAGGCCGACATCGTCCTCGAGCGCGAGTTCACCACGAAGATGTACCACCAGGGATACATCGAGCCGCACAACGCGACGGCCCACTGGGGCCGCGACGGCCGCCTCACGGTCTGGAACAGCAGCCAGGCGCCGTTCAACATGCGCGACAGCCTCTCGAACATTCTGGAGATTCCGGCCCACAAGGTCACCGTCGTGCCGATGGAGATCGGCGGAGGCTTCGGTGGGAAGGTCGGCATGTACCTGGAGCCTCTCGCCGCGCTGCTGTCAAAAAGGACCGGCAAACCGGTCAAGATGACGATGACCCGTGAAGAAGTCTTCGAGGCCACGGGGCCCACGTCCGGCACCTACGTGCGGGTCAAGATCGGCGCCAAGAACGACGGCACCTTGACGGCGCTCCAGGCCTACATGGCCTACGAGGCCGGCGCCTTCCCCGGGTCTCCGGTGGGCGGCGGTATGCACAGCCTTGCGGCGCCGTACAACATCCCCAACGTCTTGCTCGACGGCTACGACGTCGTCCTCAACAAGCCGAAGACCGCGGCATACCGCGCGCCCGGGGCGCCCGCGGGCGAGTTCCCCGGCGACGCCGTGATCAACGAGATCGCGGACATGATCGGCATGGACCAGATCGAGATCCGTCTCAAGAACGCGGTCAAAGAGGGTGACGAGCAACCCTGGGGCGGCACCTGGGGCCCGATCGGCGCGATCGAGTGCCTCCAGGCGATGAAGAACTCGCCCCATTACAAATCGGAGCTGCAGGGCGAAAACACGGGGCGCAGCATCGCCATGGGCTACTGGGGCAACATCGGTCTCGAGACGAGCTCCAGCGCCAGCGTCAACGCGGACGGCTCCGTGAACCTGGTGCTCGGCTCGGTCGACATCGGCGGTTCCCGGCCGGCGCTGGCGATGCAGCTCGCCGAGACCCTCGGCATCACGGCCGAAGACGTCTGGCCCCGCGTCGTCGACACGGACAGCGTCGGCTTCACCTTCTTCACCGCCGGCAGCCGCACCGCATTCGCCGGCGGATGGGCCGCCTACGAGCTCGGCCTGGAGATTCGCCGCCAAATGACCGCGCGGGCCGCCCGCATCTGGGAATGCGGCGAGGATGAGGTCACCTACGATGACGATGGCATCTTGCACGGACCCAAGGACTCGGAGGGTAAGGACCGCGAGATGACGTTCAAGGAGTTGGCCGGTCAGCTAACCCGGACCGGCGGCATCATCGACGTATCGGTCAACATAAACAAGTCGTCGGTTGGCCCTTCCTTTGCGGGGCACATCGCCGACGTCGAGGTAGATCGCGAGACCGGCAAGGTACAGGTGACGCGTTACACCGCGACACAGGACGTCGGCACGGCGATTCACCCCAGCTACGTCGAAGGACAGATCCATGGTGGCGTGGCACAGGGCGTCGGTATGGCGTTGACCGAGGAGTACCACTACGACCCAGAGGGCCGCATGCAGAACTCGACGTACCTCGACTACCGCATGCCGACAGCGCTCGACCTGCCGATGATCGAGACTATCCTGGTCGAGGTACCGAACCCCGGTCACCCTTACGGCGTGCGCGGCGTCGGCGAGGTCTGCATCGTGCCTCCGCTCGGTGCCGTTCAGGGCGCGATCGCCGAGGCAATCGGTGTCCGCTTCACGGATCTGCCGATTCAGCCGCAGGACGTCATCGACGCCCTGTACGACGATTAATCCTCGTCTGAATAATAGCGAAGCGGTCGAGGAGCTGAGCTAGTTCCTCGACCGCTTCACTAAACTGGACGCACCATGGTCACGGTCTTCATTCCCAACGCCTTCCGCAAGTTCAGCGGCGACCGCGAGCAGGTTGAGGTCGAAGGCGGCTCCAGCTTGCGACAGGTCATTGAGCACCTCGAGACTGAGTGTCCCGGGATCAAGGAGCAGCTCGTTTTAGACGGCGGCGTACATCCGGGGCTCGCCATCTTCGTCAACGACGAGCAGATCTCGCAGGGCCTGATCGAACAGGTCCCCGAAGAGGCGACGCTGCGTATCCTGCCTGCCTTAGGAGGCGGCTAGGCATGCCGGCTACGCGCTGTCTCTGGTGCACCGACCCGCCGTTGGAGGAGGTCGCCGTGCTGCGCTGGCGCGGCGCTAACTCAGAAGTCGCTGACGACAAGGAGCGCCTGACGGTGGCGCTGTGCCGTAAGCACCTTGAGCGCCTGCGCAAGGCAGGCCAGCGCGGCCGCGAGAACAAGGGTTGGATGTACAAAGAGGGCTGGTGGTAGCGGCCTTAGGCACTCGATCGGACAGCACCGCAACAGATTCGACCGACACGGCCGATTCTCTGTAACGCAGGCCCATCTGGGTCGTTTGAGTTAGTGCTACAAGGACGTAGCGACAGAGTCCAGGGACGGGACGTTGGATAGCCGGGCTAGCCTAAGATCCGACACCTGAACTTGGTTGCCCCGGCAGCAAGAGCCGGTTCCCGATCAGGTAATCGAGTTCGTATCTGACCGCTCGGGTAATCGCTGACAAGCGCTGCGTTCGCTATAATTATTGCCATGGTGAACGCACAGGTTGAGTTCAGTTTCGAAGACGCGGTGAGGACGTTGGGAGTAACGCCGGGCAAGCTGCGACAGCTTATCGGTGAAGGCAAGATAGCAGCCGAGCGTGACGGCATCCGCACGCGCATACCGCGACCCGCCATCCTCGACTACCTATCCGAAGTCAGCGCGGTCCCTGCGATAGAGCGCAGCAAGCGGCGCTAAAGGGCCGGCTCGCCTCATGGCCGTCTTGCTGCTCTGGCTGATCCTCCTCGTCCTCTGCTGGCCGCCGCTTTG
>CAUZJF010000174.1:0-5320 GCA_963579975.1 Dehalococcoidia bacterium | reverse complement strand
CCGTGGTGGCGACTGGCATGGACGATTCTGAGCGGCGTGAGCGGTGGGCCCTACTCAGACAGGTGTGGCTTCTGCCCTCTCCAGCCGAGGTCGGACGGGAAGACGGTCGTGCTCTCTATTCGCTCCGCGTCTCCGTCGAACCACTCCCCGACCGTGGCGCGCCATTTCAGATAGTGGGGCATCGTTCTATGTTTGTCGATGGCCTGCCTGTCCTGGTAGACTTCGTAGAGGTGCACCAGATTCGGGTTTGAGTCGTCTCTAAGCACGTCGAAGCGGTAGCATCCCGGCTCGTTCTCGATCGAGCCGCGGGCGTCGTCGAGGCTCGCTTCGAGGAAGCGGTCCATGTGCCCGGGTTTGACCCGGATTGAGATGAATATCGCGAACATTGTGGTGGCTCCTTGGTATAGAGAGTGTCCGGCGTGGGCCGTGTGTCGTTTGTACTCGGGTTCCCCGCGGTCCCGTTACGATTTGGTGAAGGCCCCGTAAAGCATGCCGATCAGCGCCCCTCCGACGGCCCCTGCGAGCCCGCCGCCGATGGTGCCGAGGACCGCACAAAAAGCGCTCCGATCATGGGGGCCGCGACGACCGACGTCGAGGCGGGCAGAGACTGTGCGGTGCCGATCCCACCCAGGAGGCCCGTAACCACCATGCCGACCATTCCCACCCAGGTCATCCCGCGGGTCATGCCGGTAATGGCGTAAGTTACAAAGCGCGGCGGCTCGACGGAGTAGCCCGGCGCGGACTGCCCTTTTTGACCTTGCCGCTCCGCGCCGGCGCCTCCCGCTACATAGATATTCTCTGTCTTCCTGTCACGTCGTACGGTGGTCTTCGTCGTGAGCTCGACAGCGATCTGGACCTCTTGTTCGTCGAGACCGACGGTGACTATCTCGAAGTACCGGTTGCCAGGGTCTTTCCCGACCGCCTCGATCTCTACGCGGAGCGGAAGCTCGTCGACATCGGTAAGCGACTGGTATCCGACGACCCAGACCCATGAGTCGGGGTTACCGATGCGGATGCTGGTGTACGGATCTACCTCGTTGGTCAGGGTGAACGAGGCCTTCATGTGTTGATCGATTTCCACGTCAGAGAATTGGAGACGTGGCCGATTGATAGAAGGGACCGGCGGCTTGTTGCGGCTAAGCCAATGAACGTGGTATTTCTTGCGGGCTTCGGGATCGCTGAGGACTTCGTTGGCCCTGTTGACGGCCTTTAGCTTTTCCTCGGCGGCACGCCTGACTTCGTCGGCTACGCCCGTCTTGCGGTCGGGGTGGAAGGCGAATACCTTGGCCCTGTAGGCCCGTTTGATCTCAGCCAGGGAGGCCCCGGGCTTGACCTCGAGGACCGCGTAGTAGTTTTCCCATTCCGCCATCGGGTTCACCCGCCGGAGCGAATCGTGTGGGCCTAGGGCCCAGGCAACGCCTGGCCCCCGCCGGTACCCGGGAGCATTCTGGCCGACGACGCGATTCCCTGGCCCAGAGTGTCGCTGGGAACTATCACCGACAGATCGCTGCGAGTCGCAAGCCGCTCGAGGAATTCCCGGTCGGCATCGTCGGTGCCTATGCTGATGATGTCGATGCCGCCTGCCATGTCGGTCGAGATGTCCTGGCCCAGCTTCTCGAGGCACCGGCGGATTACATCGAGGTCCCGCTGTGGCTCGCAGATGTGGGTCGCGTGCGTGTCGAAGCTCACCAGGCCGACCGCGTAGCCCTTCTCCCTGGCCTCCGGAAAGAAGTCGATTGCTCCCCGTTTGGCCTGTGACAGCTTCGTGCCCTTCATACTGGCCGAGCAGTCTATGGCGAGGTACATCCAGCTGTTGCCGGACACCTCGCCGCCGACGGGCCTGCCCCGGCGCTTGATCTCGATCCCGCGGCTGGAGACGGAGACGCGAGTGTCGTCGGAGCTTCCGGATAGATCAGTGTTCTTGTTTGCCATAGGAAACATGCTCATAATACCAGACGGTCAGGCTATGGCAGTATTGACCGATAAGAAGCTGGTCACTATCATTCAGGCTTCACTTGAGACTCCTCGGGTGGGCACTGATGGACCTAAAACAGTACATTCGCGACATAGCCGGTTTCCCGCAGCCCGGAGTCCTGTTCAGGGACATCACGCCGCTACTGAGCCACCCGCCCGCGCTGCGGCATGTCATCGAATCATTCGCGACACGTTACCAGGCGTCCGGCGTAGATGCCGTCGTTGGCATTGAGGCGCGGGGATTTCTGTTCGCGGCTCCGCTGGCGCTCCGCCTGGAACGACCCCTGGTGCCGGTACGCAAGGAAGGCAAGCTGCCTTTCGAGACCACGAGCGTCAAGTACGCTCTCGAGTACGGCGAGAGTGCGGTGGAGCTGCACACGGACGCCATCACTCCCGGGCAGCGGGTCCTCATTGTCGACGACCTGATAGCTACAGGGGGCACCATGGCCGCGGCCGTCAGGTTGGTGGAAACGTCGGGTGGCGTGGTGGCCGGACTGTCAGCGGTGATCGAGCTCGACGACCTGAAGGGCAGGGACCGGCTCCGAGGCTACGACGTGCACGCTCAAGTCCATTACTAGGGCGGTACCTGCAATAGCGCAAGACAATGATTCGTGAGAATCTATTCACGAAATGCAATATGCATATTTGGATCGATGTAGTCGCGTCGAAATCGGGCGTGGCCAAGCCGTGATGTCGACATAACCGTGACGGGATGTGAATATGGCCATGCAGCTAGGATGAGTTCGTCTAGGAGGCGACCCATGTCTGTAGTAACGATGGGTGGCAGGTATGGGGCTGGTGGTAGGGTCCTCGGAGCGGCGGTGGCCGAAAGGCTGGAGGCAGACTACGTCGACCGGCTGATACTCGCCAACGCTGCGCGGCAGGCGGGAGCGACGGTCGAAGCCCTCCACGAGCGGGAGAGTCGACCGTCCACCAGAGGCGAGCGCTTGACCTCGATGCTGCAACGCATCCTCGAAAGATCGGCCATAACCAGTTCCGGGGGCGATCCATATTTCGGGCCCGGAGCCATGGCGCTGCTCACCCTCGAGTTCGAGGACCTTCCTGAGCCGACTATTACCAGGGGTCACGAGCTTGAGGACGAAAAGTACTTCGAGGCTATTCGGAGCGTCATTACCGACCTGGCGGCAGCGGGAAACGTGGTGATCGTGGGGCGTGGTGGTTCGTTGATCCTCAGGGACTACCCCAGGGTCCTTCGCGTTGGTACCGTTGCACACATGGAGGACCGTATCACGAGGACCATGGAGTTGCAGCGGATCGACCATGACGAGGCCGAGAAGGTCCTGGTCGACCGGGACGCCGCCCGGGCCGACTACTACAAACGCTACTTCGGTGTCGACGACGCTGACGACCCCAATCGTTATCACCTCGTGATCAACACCAGCGAAGTGGACGTGGGCTACGCCGAGACAATCGTCGTCGGGGCGGCCGAAGCCCTTGACAAGGGCGATCTGAGGCCCGAGGTTGGCCTAGGCGCCCAATAGTCCGCTCGATCGCGAGATCAGGCGGATCGGGCACAGCCTCACTTTTATCGCGGCGACCCTTCGCTCCCGTACGCCTATCCCGGTGTCGTTGGTGTAAGCTCTCTTACATCCGGGTTGCGCGGACAGCGAATGCTATACAGGCCGCTAGTACCCCCGGACATGGGTGCGTCTGAAAGGCGTGCATCCGCGTCGCGGTAAAGCGCTGCTCGGACGGGGGTTGGACCGCCGTTATTCAAAGTACTGGTAGCCATAGTGGCGCTGCTTGCGGCCGTATTCCTTGCCGGAACGATTGCGGTGAGCCTGTTGTGGGAGATCCGGGATAGCGCGCCGGAGACCGGCGAATCCGCTACGCCGACGACCGAGGTGGCGCCAGGCGCGTCGAACCAGGTCTGGGTCCACGTAATCGCTCTCTCTGGCGCTGTCGTGCTCGGTCTCCTGGCCACGATCAGGCGGCACAGGCGCCGGGTCTGGCCATTCAAGCCTCGAGTGAAGATCGAGAGGCTGATCGGGGAGTTCTACGACTCCCACGTGGCCGGCGCGGCGGTCCACGAGAGGCGGTGGGGCCGTGAGACTGTCGACAGCTTGTTCAAGTCCATCGAAACGGTGGCCGACGATGCCACGGACCTTGACGCAAACCGGTTTCGCGAGGAGTTGGTTGCCCTGCAGGCGGAGTTCTTCGGTCTGGCCTGGGTGCACCGGGTCAAGAAGGAAGCGAACATTTTGAGAGAGGCTTTCTTCACCAGAGGCTACCTCGAAAAGGTTGAGCTGCCCGAGCTGTGGGAGGCGATGGCCGTTTACAACGCCGGCGTAGCGGTGGCTGTGGAGGACTCGGTTAAAGAAGGATGGGTGGGGCTGGTCGAGAAGTGGGTAGGCGGGGGAATCGATCAGGACGCCGCTCGAAGGGTCTCCAACCGATTGGGTACGGGCCGGGGAGCTGGAAAAAGGGCGAAACGGCACGTAGCCTGGTAGAGTCGTTCGAGAAGTGTCTTGGAGTCGGGCTGAACTCGGATGGACGAGAGCAACTCACAGAGATGATCAAAAGAATGCACGAAGATACCCAGCAGGCGATACGTTCCGTGGCACTGTACTCGTAGTGGTCCAGCCCATCGATGCTACATCGCGCCTGGCGAATGCTGCTCCGGAGACCCGTGCCGACGGCTCTGGGCGTCGTCGCGCTAGCGTCTCTCGTCGTGCTGCTGCTCGACAACGACGTATTCTGCAGCCAGCGTGGTCAACTCGTCGACAGACTGATACACCACGGACGGGCCCACTGCGTCCCCTGCGAGGATTTGTCGTCGTTTCTCAATGCCATGCGGGCTATTTCAGAGCATCAGGATACGGAGCGGCAGATCGAAGAAGTGAACCCCGGGTTTGTCGACGTCTTTGTAAACTCGTGGTCGTGTCCAGGGAAGGGCGATATCCATATCAACTATGCGACCGGCCGGGACAGAACGGAAATCGAACGGATCATTGGCGCGGAAACATTCTTCGGCATTCCCTACAACCTGTTTAACACCTGAGGCACCGAAGTCGCCCTGAACCCGCCTCGGGTGACGGGTTGGGGTGGTGGATTTAGCGCCGCCAGGACGACGTGCGCCCGACCCCAGATGCTTCGTCGTCCCTCCTCAGCATGACAAGGTGCTACGGGGAAGCTGGATCGTGAGCTCGTGGCAAGAACGGGTTGTCGGCCGGCTCCTTGCCGCCGTAGAACCAGGTGAGCGGCATCACCTTCAGCTTCTGGTTGAAGCCGCCCTCTTTACGGCTGCTGCTGGAGACCTCGGCTTTCGTCGGGTGCTCCTCGATCTCTGAGTAGGTGTGAGCGATCAGTACCCGGTCCTTCATGA
>CAUZJF010000173.1:0-5331 GCA_963579975.1 Dehalococcoidia bacterium | reverse complement strand
GTACTGGCCTGCTGCACTCTCAACGACATACCTGGACTATACAACGTCGCCTCCGACGGGGAAGTCCGCTGGAGCGAGATGGCCGCGGCGTTGGGCAGGAAGGTCGTGAGACTCCCGGCACCGCTGCTTTACGCGGCCACGGAGGCAGCGTGGGCAATGCGGCTGCAGTCTGACTCGCCGTCAAACGGGCTGGATTTCATCCGGTACCGCTGGACGGCAAGCGCTGAGAAGTTCATCCGTGCGACTGGCCTGGAACTCAAGTACTCGTCGTCAGAGGCCTGGGAGCAGTTCGCCCAGGGACATCGAGCGCAGGCCGCGAGGTAACGGAAACCGCATTCCGGGACGCCGCGGCAGGCGAGGGCGTTCACCACGGCCATGTACGGCCCCCTAGCTATTGTGCTGGTGCCCACCCCCACCGTTGCCGGTGAAGTTGCGTGTGCTGAAGACTCCAAGGTCCTGGCCCTGGTGGACGTGCACTATGACCTCTTGCCTCACGATGCCCACCGAGTCGAGTATCTCCTCGTCGATGGTATCGATGAGGTCCTGGATGTCATCGTTCGTCAGGCTCTCTGAGACGTTGAGCGTCGCGTGGATGTCGGGATTGGCGAAGTGGACATCGACGCGTCCGATCGGGTTCTCTTCCTGAAGGATCGTATGACACTCGGATGTAGCGGTCCGGCACTCTCGTTCAAAGTAAAAATCAGCCATTGTTTCCCCACCGGTGATCTAGTTTACGTTGCTCTCACGGCCACCGAATATGGCCCTTCGACTCGTTCAGAACGCGGACGAGAGCCTGTCGGGAGACTGGCCCTGTGACCCCGACCCGGGCCGTCAGGTGCGTATCTGCCCGTTGCCTTGCACCGTCCATTTATATGAAGTCAGTTCCTTGAGCCCCATCGGGCCCCTGGCATGCATCTTGTTGGTGCTTATTGCGACCTCGGCGCCCAATCCTAGCTGACCTCCATCGTTGAACCGCGTGCTCACGTTGACCATGACGACCCCGGAATCGACCTCGTCGAGGAACCGGTTCGCGGCAGAGTAGTCCTCGGTAACGATCAGGTCTGTGTGTCCGGAGCCGTATGTCGAGATGTGTTCTAGCGCTTCGTCCAGTGAATCGACGACCCTTACGGCGGCCGTCAGCGACAGGAACTCTGTTCCCCAGTCGTCGTCGGAAACCGGGGTGAGGGCGCGGCGGTCGACGCTGCCCAGTATGCTGAGAGCACGCCGATCGCACCTGATCTCTACGCCGGAGCGGCCCCATTCTTCGGCCAGTTTCGGCAGGAACGCCGGCGCGATGGCGGAGTGCACGAGAACCGTATCTAGAGCGTTACAGACCGACGGTCGCGAGACCTTCGCGTCATGGGCTATGGCGACCGCCTTGTCGACATCAGCGGTGCGATCGATGTAGGCATGGCAGACGCCGATCCCGCCGGTGATAGCCGGCATGGTGGCCTCGGCGGCGACGCGCCTGACCAGATCCGATCCGCCTCGCGGGATGACCAGGTCGATATGGTCCTTCATCTTCAACATCTCGCCCACCAAAGCCCTGTCGGTGGACTCCACGAACTGCACGGCGTCTCCAGGCACACCTGCTTCGGCGATGCCGTTCTGCACCAGCCCGGCCAGCGCAGTGTTCGAGTTGATGGCCTCCCGTCCGCCGCGCAAGATGACGGCGTTGCCAGATTTGAGGCACAGCACCGAGATATCAACGGTTACGTTCGGTCGGTTCTCGTAGATGGCCCCCACAACGCCGAGAGGCACCCGTCGTTTTCCCACTCGGAGCCCGTTGGGAAGCTGCCGCACGTCGAAGCTCTCGCCGAGGGGGTCCGGGAGTGCGGCAACAGCCAGGACGTCCTCCGCAAGCGCCGCGAGACGTTCCGGGTTCAGTAGCAACCGGTCGAGGATCGAGTCGCTGAGACCGTCGCGCCTGCCTGCATCAGTGTCTTTTGCGTTTGCTTCGAGTATCTCATCGCTTCGGGACCGGAGTCCGTCGGCGACGTTGCGCAGGGCCTCGTCTTTCACCCGGCCGGGAAGCCGGGCCAGCGACCGAGAGGCCTTCCTCGCGTTTCTCCCGAGCGTTTGAAGGTCCGTCGTTGCCGTAATCATCTGCCTGCGCCTATTCTCTCACAGTTGCGACTTCATCAATAACCAGCGGCTACAGGACGACCATGTTGTTCCTGTGGACCGCTTCGTCCCCGAAGTCATGACCGAGTAGTTCTTCGATGCGGTCGGACCGTTGTCCCTTGATGTGTGCCAGCTCGTCGGAGGCGTAGTTGGCAATCCCCGCAGCGACCTGCCCGTTGCTCAGGGACGAGATCGACACGATGTCCCCTCTGGCGAAAGAGCCATTCACCTCTTTGACTCCGGCCGGCAGCAGACTGCGGTTCCGCTCCGTGATGGCAGACGAGGCGCCTGCGTCAATCACGATCTCGCCCTTCGTCGACACGCCGCTTAGCATCCAGCGTTTGCGGCTCTCCATCTTGCTTCCCGTCGCGGGAAAGAAGGTTCCGATTCGTTCGCCACTCGCCAGGCGCGTCAGCACTTCGGGTTGGCGCCCACCAGCTATGGCCACGTGAATTCCAGAGGCCATGGCCATTTTGGCGGCCTCGATCTTTGTGGTCATTCCACCCTGCCCCTGGCCGTCCCAGGACCTACCGCCCAGAGCCTCGACATCGCCCAACCGATCGACGATCGGTATCAGCGTGGCCGACGGGTCCACATGCGGGTCGGCGGTGAACAGCCCCTCCACTTGGCCCAGCAACGCAAGAAGATCGGCATCGACGAGATTAGCGACCATCGCCGAAAGATTGTCGTTGTCGCCGAAAACCTCCCCTGCGAGCTCGTCGATCGAAACGACGTCGTTCTCGTTGACGATCGGGATGACCCTCAGTTCGAGAAGCGCCAGCAGGGTGTTGCGGACGTTCAGATAGCCAAGACGGTCTTGAAGATCCTTACGAGTGAGCAGGGCTTGAGCGACCGTGATTTCGTGCTCACCGAAGAGGTGCTCGTAACTGTGCATCAGCCGGCCCTGGCCGGCGGCGGCGAGCACCTGTCTGAACGGGACGTCCCGGCTGTCTCTGATCGTGTCAAGAACGTGGCGCCCCGCAGCCACGGCGCCAGACGTGACAAATATCACGTCTACGCCGTCACGGTGGAGCTGGGCCATCTGGCCGACGAGTCCTTCCATCGTTGGCAGATCGAGCCCCCCCGCGCCGTCGGTCAGCAGGGTCGTACCTGCTTTCACAACGATACGGGAGTAGCGGTCTTGCGCCGGCTGTTTGCGCTTCTTCGTTCCAGCGCGGGGTGCGGTCATGCCACGATTCTCGGTAGGTGTTCGCGTGTACGCCATTATAGCTTACGACCTATGTAACCAAGGCGCCATCCATTTTACGTTTCAGTTGTCACGACTTATAATCTGCAGGCAGTTCGTCACCAAGGAGACTCTACATGCCCAAGCAACTGGCATTTTTCAAGGGCGAGATCGTACCGATCTCCGATGCCAGGGTCAGCATCATGACGCATGCCCTGCACTATGGGACCGCGGTATTCGAGGGAGTGCGGGGTAACTGGAACGGCGAGCAGAGCAAGATATTCATCTTCCGGCTGCGAGAGCACTACGAGCGAATGCTCCAGGGATGCCGGATTATGATGATGGACATCCCGTACTCGGTCGACGACCTTTGCCGGGTAACCGTGGACCTGATCCAGAGATGTGGGTACACCGAAGACATCTACATCCGTCCGATCACCTACAAGAGTGAGGAACTGGTCGCCAACCTCAGGCTCCAGGAGCTCAGCAGCGACTTCGCCATCATCGTCATTCCCTTCGGGGCTTACATCGAGACCGACGGCGCCATCAGGTGCTGTACCTCCTCGTGGCGCCGCCTAGAGGACACCAACATTCCCACGAGAATCAAGGTCTCGGGAACGTACGTCAACTCGATCCTGGCCAAAACAGAGGCGTCGCTGGCCGGATACGACGAGGGCATCATGCTGAACCAGAACGGCACCGTCGCCGAAGGCACCGGCGAGAACCTGTTCCTGGTCTCGAAGGGCGTCATCTCCACGCCACCGCTGGGCGACAACAACCTGACAGGCATCACCAGAGATTCGGCATTCACCCTCGCCAGGGAAGAACTCGGCCTCGACATCGTCGAGAGGCATGTCTATCGGAGTGAGCTATACCTCGCGGACGAGATCTTTCTGACCGGGACCGCAGCTCACGTGACTCCGGTAGGCCAGCTCGACAACCGGGCTATTGGGAATGGGGAAGTCGGCGATACGACGCGTTCTATCCAGCGGCTCTACGCCGACGTCATCAAGGGCAACAATCCCAAGTACCTCGACTGGTGCACCGCCGTTCCCCTCAAGGCCTGACGCGCGGCGCCGCGCGATGTTCAACTTCACCGTCGACTACTACCTCTTCGCGCTGATCGGCGGCCTGGGTGTGCTGCAGATAGCCGCTTCCCTGGGCAACCTCCGGGGGCTCCTGGTCTTCAAGTCCCCGGTCCTCGCTCGCACCCTGGGACTGATGGCGCCGATCGCTGCCTTCATCTGGTTCTTCACGTCTGAGACGCGCAATATCAACGACTACGAAGGTGGTCTCGACGGCAACGACCAGGCCTTGCTCTTTTTGCTGGGAGCCGTGAGTGCCACCATCATCACGGCGCTGCTGACTTCAATCGTGAACGCGCGGTTGGCAGGCCGCGAACCGGAGCCCGGCGAAGGGCTTGAGGCACTGGCGCACAACAGCTACGCCAAAGCCGTTCGCCATAGCCTTCGATACTGGTGGAGAAATTGGCGCACGCAGACGAAGTCGTATTTCTCTGGATAAACGGACTCGTCGGTACGTTCCGTCCCCTCGACGAGGCGATGGAATGGATCGTGAGCGACTATCTCGTTCCTGCCGCCATGGCCCTCACGCTGCTGGGCCTCTGGTTCGGTGGCAGCGCATCCGCCGCGCGGATGCGCTGCCAGGTAGGCGTGCTCGTCGCGCTGGCGTCGATGGCCATTGCCAGCGGCGCCGTCTTCGCCCTTAACGGGGTGTATTTCCGGGACCGGCCCTTCGTGGACCTCGACGTGAGCTTGCTCTTCTATGAGCCGACCGACTCTTCGTTCCCGGCCAATTCGGCGGCGGCCATGTTCGGCCTGGCCGCCGCGGTATGGGGTATCGACCGGCGCCTGGGCGCCGCACTGACGCTAATGGCGGCGCTGTTCAGCTTCTCTCGCGTCTACGCCGGAGTCCACTATCCGCTGGACATCGTCGCAGCGGCCGCCATCGGCTTCGTGGCTGCGGGGGTGACTCTCAAGCTGCGCCGACTGGTGGAGCCC
>CAUZJF010000172.1:0-5359 GCA_963579975.1 Dehalococcoidia bacterium | reverse complement strand
TTCCTTGGCGGTCGAAGCTGGTCAGGACGCGTCGCCTACGCTGCCGCGGTGCTTGCGGTATCGGCTGGATTCATCTTTCTGGTGTTCGGGCCTGTGTACGGCGCAGTGGTCAAGTCAGAGCTTGAAGGCTTCCAGGCAGACGCATTAAGCGAATTCGCTGGCGCGCAGGTCACGGTCTTCGGCAACGCCGTCGACTCACCTGATTTCGGGAAAGACTTCCCGGCAGCCGGTCGTCTGGCCGCCAACAAAGTGTTTGACATCGCCGAAAACGTTGCGAACGAGTTTGCCGGCGGTGTCGCCTGGTCAGGTTTCGTTATCGGGTTCGTCGCCCTGCTCGTATTTGCCGGCACCGTATTCTGGTCCAGCATCATGAGCCTGGTCGACCGGTACTGGTCGGACAGGGAGCGCGAGCTCGGGCGCTGGTTCCGGTAGACTCGCCGCCAGGTGCCTCATCATCGGACGCCGGACATCGCCCGGGATCCCCAAAATGTCATCCAGAGCGCAGCGAAGGATCTAGGCGCGTCGCCTCTACTACACCACCCACGCGAGCAAGCGCGTCAGTCCGTAGACTTCGACAACCTACCGGGCTGCTTCGGCCGGTGCATCCCGAACAAGACAACGAGCACCACTCCCAGCAGCATTGCCGGCCATCCGGACGCGGGCACTGCCGCTGGCTCGACTACCTGGACCTCGTGACTCGAGACAGGCTCTGAGCCGCTCGCTCCGTAATACGTCACCGTGAGCTTGTCGCCGGGCAGGGCCCATACCTTGCCGTCCGCGGACGCCGCGCCGGCCGCTTCCGAAGTCACCTCGATCTCCCCTCGGAACGTCCCTGAGGTCGGGTCCGGTGTGTCATTCGATTCGCTAGACACTTCGGAAATCTCGACCCCCTCGCCGAGAGTGTCCGACGTGCTCGTGACCGATACCCGCTCGTCCGCAGCCGAATAGACGTCGACGACGTCGAAGCCGAACTTGACTTCCAACGTGCTGGAGGCGTCGACGTTGAACAGCAACCTGAAGTCGCCCGCTAAAGCAGTGTATTCCCAAACGACGTTGGAACGTTGTTCACCTTGGCCGTCGGAGCGGCGTGGAGTGGCGTCCGAGCTGGCATGCCTACGTCGTAGAGGGTGCCAGCGTTAAGAGAGTAGACCGCGCTGTGCGGAGCGCCCGTTGCGAGACTCCACCAGGTACCAGCGGGTACTGCCTCGGGCACAGCGCTCCACGGTGCCGTACTGGTCGAGAGTGTCCCGAGGGCCGCGTCCGTGACTACCGACGGCGTCAGATTGCCGGCGTCGTCGCGGAACCCCACAGTTACGTCGGCTCCTGCCAGCGAGGGAATAGCCGCTATTATCCACACCACCAGGAGGAATGTCGCAACTGCCGTGCGGTCCGCATATCGGCCTTCCGCCATGGGACGGGCCTATCAGACCCTCTCGGGTCGGGCGATCAGCAGTCCGTTCTCACGGGTGACACCGATGGCAAACGTCGAACTGTCGATGCTGAGTGCGAGTTCCCGGTCTCCCGGGTGCTTGTGCGGCGGGTCCGGCTCGTCGAAATACTCCGACCAGCGGCTGGCCAGGACTATGGTGCGCACCGCCTCTTTGTAGGGCTTCCGCCCCTCCAGCAGGTTCCTCATGTAGAGAGCGCACTGCTCGTCCTCGTCTGTGCGGACAAGGCCGCCGTCTCCCATAGCAACTATCGTGAGCACACGTGGGTTCTGGCGTTTGATTACCTGGACCGTTGCTTCGGCGTTGGCGAGCGAGCCGGCGTAGATGCGGTCCGCGTGCCGAGCGGCGCTGACGCCCACCGTCCCGGCCCGCGTCGACTGGACCAACGTGAGACCCTCAACGTCTGCCTGTGAAAGGGCGTGGGGCGAGTTTCCGAAGTCGAAGCCCTCGGGTCGAAGGCCTCCAACCTCCCCCATGCAAAGATCACCGAGGCCTTTCTGCTTGAGCTCCAGTGCCTCGTCGACCTTGGCGGTCATGATGATGCGCTTGGCTCCGCGCTGGAAGGCTACGGCAGCCGTCGTGAACGCCCTGAACACGTCGACGATAACAACGGTCCCCTCGGCCCGCTCCGCGCCTTCCTTCAGGCTGTCCAGCCGAATCTCCATACAGACAAACCCCTTCGTCGAAAGCCGTAGAAACGCGAACGAGGATATCGAGTAGCGGGCAGGCGGTCAAGACGGCGTGTTAGGCAAGCCGAACGGCCGGGGAGAATGGAGGTGACTACGGGGTCGAGTGCTGTGGCCCGCGTCGGAAGAATCGCTCGGCCGGCGCCGGGTCACGTAGGCCTGCGAGGCGCCGCAGAGGGGGTGTAACACGAATCAGGTCCGACAGGAACTCGACCATGGGCCAGACAAGGCCGAGCTGATGCTTGACCGTCAGATAGGTCTGGTCACCACGGATCAGCAGATCGATCGCCTGCCACAAGAGCGACGTACGTCGTTCGACGGCGACGAACAAACCGGGCCAGAGATGGAACACGTCGTGGAATCTACGAGCTACGTTCAGCTCAGGTATGAGCTTCCTCTCAACGGACTCCCTGTAACCGTCGAGGCTATGTACCTCGTCGTTCAGATACAAGCCCAGCTCGCCTGCCGCTGCTCGCCCGCTCCATATCGCCGCGTGAATGCCCTCGGCCGTCATCGGATCGAGTAACCCGGCAGCATCTCCAACTAAAAGAATGTTGTCGTCGACCAGCGGTGAGTCTCCCTGGCGCAACGGTAAATGGTGGCCTCGTACCCCCCACAGACTCTTGGGATCGAAGCCATACATCCCGACCAGCTGGCCTAGCCGTTCTCTGAGAGTCGGCCCCACATGCTTCCAGCCACCGAGACCGATGTTGAGGTGGTCGTCCTTCGGGAAAATCCACCCATACCCTCCGGGGACACCGCTGAAGTCGAAGCCCATAGTTTCGTTCCACGCGGTCGGAACTCCGCCCGGCGGAGATAGGTTCCCCTCGAGCGCGATCCCAAGAGACAGCTTGGTGTCGATACCGGCGAGACGCGCGGTCTTGCCATTGGCGCCATCCGCCGCGACCAACGTCCTACCCTCGAAGCTCTGTCCGTTGGCCCGCACCACAACTCGCGATGGCAGCCTGTCGATGGATTGGACGGCGCACCTCTCGCGCAAGATGGCGCCGGAGTCGAGAGCCCGCTCCAGCAAATAGGCGTCCAGGCGTGACCTTTGCGTGAGGTAGGTGAGCGTGCGCGGGGACGTCCGCTCGAAATCCTTGGAGACATGCTCGGTAAAGCGGACGCGCGAAATAACGCGCTCGACGACCGGGGTGATCTCAAAGGGGAGCAGTGACGAAGCGCGGATCGAGACGGCCCCACCGCATGGCTTGTCCCGCGGGAACTCGGCCTTGTCCATGACAAGTACCGACATGCCTTTGGAGGCACACTCCCGAGCTGTGGTGCTTCCAGCCGGACCCACTCCAACAATTATGACATCGTACAGCACAATTAGGACATTTCCGTCATCGTCAGCTCTCGACCGGCTCGCGCAGCTCCTTCGGCAAGACGAAGCTCACGTGTTCCTCTGCGCCCGTGATCGTGACAACCTCGTCGGGCTTGATGGCGGTGATAACCGCCTCGACGAGGTCCTCGGGAGTAGAAGCGCCTGACGTCACTCCTACGCTCTCTACACCCTCGAGCCACTTCGGGTCGAGGTCCTCGGGGCCGTTGATCAAGTATGCCGTCACGCCGTGGGCCTCGGCGACCTCGCGGAGGCGATTGCAGTTCGAGCTGTTGGGGGCCCCTATCACCAGAACAAGCTTCACGGAGCGGCAAAGCTCCTTCACAGCAAGTTGCCTGTTGGTGGTGGCGTAGCACAGGTCGTTCCGCACAACGACGTTCGAGAACCGCTTCTTGATCGTGTCGATTGCCCGCTCGGTGTCGTCTACCGAAAGGGTCGTTTGGGTCAGGACGGCGATCGGTCGGTCGCCCTCCCATTCTGGTAGATCAAGCTGATCTCGGTCGTCTACCAGATGCATCGGGCGCTGGCCCATCGTTCCCTTCACTTCCTGGTGCCCCTTGTGGCCGACCAGGACGAGGCTTCGCCCTTCGTCCGCATACTTGCCCGCCTCGTTGTGTACTTTGGTTACCAGCGGACAGGTGGCATCGATGACGTGGAGCCCGCGTCGAGCGGCCTTCTCGAAATCCTCCGGGGGAGAGCCGTGTGCCGAGAATACTACCGTCGAGCCGACCGGTATCTCGTCGATGTCCTCGACGGTTTTCGCTCCCTTCTCCTCCACCGAACTGACAACCGACGGGTTGTGCACGATCTCATGCTTGACGTAGACGGGCGCACCGAACCGCTCGAGAGCCACCTCGACCACGTCGATGGCGCGTTCAACGCCCGCACAAAAACCGCGGGGCATCCCGGCGTATACCTTCATGAAACTGCCGCTCCAGTCGCCATCCTGAACCTGTTCCGAAGCGATTCTATCATACGGAAGCGGCCGGGAACGGGGTGTCCGTTTACCGCAGTTCGCAACCGGCTCCGTCGATTCCGAATACCCAAGCTCACGTGTATACTACCCACCATTCGTCAGGAAGCGGAGATCTGCAAGATGAAGCTAGCGGAGCGCATGAGTCGGCTCGGTACCGAAACGGCGTTCGAGGTACTTGCGAAAGCACGGAGACTCGAAGCCGAGGGCGTCGACGTGATCCACCTGGAGATCGGCGAGCCCGACTTCGACACTCCTGGCAACATCGTTCAGGCGGGAGTCGAAGCGTTGCAGGGCGGGTACACTCACTATGGGCCGTCTCCCGGGCTCAACGAGGTCCGTCAGCGTATCGCGGAGGAGGTGGCGGAAACCCGGGGAATCTCGGTAAGCGCGAACAACGTCGTGATCACGCCGGGCGCCAAGCCCATCATGTTTTTCTCGATCATGGCACTGGTTGACGAGGGAGACGAGGTTATCTACCCGAACCCCGGCTTCCCAATTTACGAGTCGATGATTAACTTCGTCGGGGGCGTACCCGTTCCCATGAAGCTGCTGGCGTCCCGGGATTTTGGTGTCGACGTGGACGAAGTCGCCAGTCAGATCACGCCTCGAACGAAAATGATGATACTCAACTCACCGAACAATCCCTGCGGCAGCATCATCGAGAAGGACGAACTGAGAGCGCTTGCCGAGCTCGCGACCGAGAATGACGTGGTCGTCCTATCCGACGAGATATACCGGAGGTTCCTGTACGAGGGAGAGCACCACAGCATCACGGCATATCCTGGGCTCGCCGACCAGACCATCATCCTCGACGGCTTCTCCAAGACCTACGCCATGACCGGTTGGCGCGTCGGCTATGGCGTGATGCCCCTGGAGCTGGTCGAGCCGATATCGAGACTGTGCA
>CAUZJF010000171.1:0-5361 GCA_963579975.1 Dehalococcoidia bacterium | reverse complement strand
GCCCGGAGGAGATGGTCGAGATCTTCAACACCTGCGTCGAAGGGATCGACGCCACAATCGGATTCCACCTTTGCTTCGGTAACTTCCGTGGTCGTCCGGCCACATCGAATCGGAGTTACGCCCCCTTTGCCCCACATTTCAAAGACCTGAACGCCGACGTCATCCACATAGAGTTCGCGAACCGCTCAATGGCCGAGATCGAGCTATGGGAGAAGTACGGTAGAGAGAAAATGTTGTGCGCAGGTGTGATCGACGTCAAGGGTCGGGACCTGGAACCCGTCGAAGTCGTGGCCGAGCGTATCCGTACGGCGCTCAGATTCTGCGCGCCGGAAAAGCTGTGGGTTGCCCCCGATTGCGGCTTCAGCCAGACGGTTCGCTGGCTGGCGGTAGAGAAAATGAAAGTGATGGTACAGGCGGCGGGCATCGTAAGAGAAGAGATCGGATGATCAAGCTGGAGTATAACGACAAGTTGGGCCGGACGCTCCGAATGGATGATCTGGCTACGCTGGGCGTCTCCAGCCAGACGCTGGCGGAAGAAGCTATTCGGGCCGGACGTGCAGATGAAGCCATCGGTCTTGTGGACTATTTCCACCAGGAGATGCGCATCATGCACGACCTACTCGTCGCATGGCTGACGGATATCGTGCGGTTCATTCTCGCTCGAAACAGCACGGCCGACGAGCGGGCGGATGCTCTTTCTCTGAAGCTGCTGGAGACGTGGCGCACATATGACTTTGGCGTGGACCTGTTGGCCCGCTGCAAGCAGGTTATCCAGGACAGCGAGACCGAGGACGGCGCCGTCGATGCAGACAGAACAGCGATAGCAGCCGACGTGCTCGACCGGATGCGATTGCAGTTCAAGTTTCCTCATGACGTGCTGGTGGCCTGGATTCAGGACCTTCTGACCTACATTGCCGAGAATTGGGACGAAGACGCCATCTTGACCTCGATTCTCGAAACCCACCAGAAGATATGGGGAGACCGGTACGAGCGTTGGGACGAGATGACGCCGCACGAAAAGCTGGCTCTCACGGTGGAAGGCATGCGCGGCGGCCATTTCAGCGGCGAAAGTCGTCGCGGCGACATGACCTTGATCGACGAAGGCGACCGTTACGCGATGGTGATGGAGCTGTGCGGTAGCGGCGGTGTCCTGCGGCGCGGCGACCCGGAGACGGGACGCGGGCCTCACCCAATCGGCGGGCATGGCGCCAACAGAAAGCCACACCCATGGACGTGGCAAAAGACAGGTGTCCACTGGTATTGCACCCACTGCAGCATCGCGATGGAGTGGGAGCCCGGTCGCAAGCGCGGCCGTCCACTACGTCCGCTGGACCACGTGCTGGACCCCAACGCCCCGTGCACCTGGTACGTCTACAAGGACGAAGCAAGCACCCGTGCCTACCACTACCCTCGCAGCGGCCTACAGACGCCTGCTGACGCTCCTGACAAGGGTGAAGGTTGGGAGACTGAATATCCCGGGGGCTCCGGACTGGGGACGTAACCTTCGGCGCTGAAGCGGTGGTGACTACTCTGACGTGGTCAGGAGCCAACGAGTTTCGTGTGCGGTGCTCTCCGACGATTCCCTTTTGGCCCGGCCAGGTTCGGTAGCCTCTCAGAATCTGACTGTACTTCTCAGTCGTCGCGGAGGCGAGTTCCTGCTGGGAGAGCCACCTGAGATATGTATCGAACCCGGAGCACACGCTGCCACGTAGCGTTGAATCCGCGCAGATGCTCGGCATGAACAGCTATGGGCGTGTGCATTCCGGGATTAGGGCTCGGTGGGGTAGTGCAAGGCGGCCTGTAAGCCGAGTTCTGTACCCGGACACGATTGGTTTACGCTTCGATGTCTCGAGGCTTCGTCCCGATCGTGGTCTGGGCGGCGACCATCTATCTAGTCCCGACGTTGCCATCGGGATCGAGCGGCCAACCCGGGGAGGGGCCGGGTACCCGCATTCCCCCTATTAGGCCTTGCTCCGGATGGGGTTTGCCCTGCCTCCGATGTCGCCACCGGAGCGGTGAGCTCTTACCTCGCCATTTCACCCTTATCCCGATGGAAATCGGAACGGTGTGTTTTCTGTGGCACTTTCCGTCGGGTCGCCCCGCCCCGCCGTTAGCGGGCATCCTACCCGGTGGAGCTCGGACTTTCCTCCCTCTCCGAGTCGCCCTTCGCCTGAGGCGATGAGCTATCGGGGACGGCGGTCGCCCGGCCGCCTTGCGTGTTCAATTGTAGCCGTTCCCACCGGATAGCCGCCAGCCCTAGACGACGACTTCCACCTTGTTGTCTTCGACGACGACCCGCGCGACCTGTTCGGTGACGATGGCACGCTGCTCGTCGATATCAAGGGAGTCCCACCGGTCTAGCGCCGAAAGCACGTCGGGCGTGCTTTCGGCGTTGGCCGCGCCGCGCCGCGCGGCATCGAGTTCTTGCAGGTACTCGCCCAGGACTTTGAGGCTCATCTCGCCCTTGGCGGAGCGCTTCATGGCCCGTTGAAAGCGGCGTTCGGCGTTTGTGCCCCGGGACTCCATGATCGCCCGGACCTCGTCGCGTTTCGACTGATCGCCGTCGCCCGCCCGTTCCTGTGCGTCCCTGGCCAGTAGTGCGTATTTGAGCTGGCCGAGAACGGTGGCCTCCAGCGCGGACTGAGTCCAGGTGTGGTATCCGCAAAGGCTCTGGTTGTTACGCGTCTGACACTGGTAGTACCTGTAGACGTTGGTCGATCTTCGGCCGTCCTTCCGCTTCCACGACTGGCGTTTGGTCGCCCCCATCATCTTGTTGCCGCAGTAGGCGCAATACACGACGCCCGACAGTGGGAAGGGCTCAGGATTCATCACCCTCCCAACCGGGCGGCGTGCTCGCGTCTGGTCCTGCGCCACCCGGAACACTTCCGGCGGCACGATCGCTTCGTGGGCGTTCGCGCGGCGCATCCCGAATCGGGTAGAGGTACCGATATACGCAGGGTTCCGCAGGATGTCTCTTATTCCCACGATGTTCCAGTTGCCGCCGCGTCTCGTACCGATTCCGCGTTCATTCAGGTGCTGAGCGATCAGACGGAGGCCCAGGCCGTTTTTGGTATACAGCTTGAAGATCATCTCGACGACCGCTGCTTCGTTCTTAACGACCTCTAGGGTCCCTTCGCCTCCGATTCGATATCCGTACGACGGTCGGCCCAGCGGCTGGCCGCGGGCGGCGCGGACCTGCATCGATTCCTTGATCGTCCGGCTGCGGGTCCGCGAGACACCCTTGATGCCGAGGGTCTGAAAGGCGTTCTGCGTTGGGTCGGGGAATTCCCGGTCCGAGCAGGCTACTCGGGCACCCATCTCGTCGAGAGTAATGAGCCGTCTCGCCACGCTCTCAAGGTCGTGGCCGAGGTGCCGGGCGCTCGGCACGACCACCAGGAATTCGCCCGTCGATTCCTGTATGTACTGCACCATCCGGCCGTATCCGTCGTCCGCTTCGCCGTCTTGCGGCACGATTGAGACGAAAGTGTCGAGCGCCCGGTGCATGTTCAGGTGGCAGAACTGCTTGAACTCGTCCTCAAGATTGGCGACGTCGGCGGCCGCTTCACTCTCGACCCGAAAGTACCCGATGGCGCGCAACTACGAACTCAGCCTACGTACAGGATACGGTGGCAGCTATTGCACTGGGCGATCCGGGTGGCGCTTCTGGCACGCTGGAGCTCCGATTGTGGGAGGGTCAGGCGGCACGCCTGGCACATGCCTCTTTCTACCTTGGCTACAGCCTGCCCGTTCTTCGTCTGCCGCAGGGAATCGTATAGTCCGATCAGCTCTGGATCGACGACAGGCACGACCTCGTTTCGATCGTCCTGAAACCTGGCGATGTCCGCCTCAAGCCGTTGTTCGGACTTCTGTAGCTCTACCTTCTCCGAGGGTCTGGCTTCCTCGAGGCCCTCCAGCTCCGCCTTGGCCGAGGCATGTCCCGATTCCAGCTCTTCGAGGTCGACCATGATCTCGAGCAGCTTCTCTTCATCATCCTGCTGCTGCTTTACGGTGAACTGGCGCTCCTCTTCGACCGCCGACACCTCGCGAGGATTCTTTATGGAGCCGCCGTATAGCTTCGACTCGAGGTCCTCGATTCTTTCCTGTAGCTCGGCGACGGTTTTGTCGACGGCTCGCCGCCGTACCGTGATCTCTTTGAGTTGGCTAGTGAGGTCCTCAAGCTTTTCCCGGGCGGACAGGATCGGAGATTCGTCGGATAGACGTGATCGAACTTCCTCCAACTCCTTCACCGCCGAGGCGAATTGGAGGTCTATCTGTTGTAGGTCATATAAACTGCGCGATTGCATCGATTCAAGTTACCGCTACGTTTGGTAGGCCTTCTCGGAAGCAACTGCCGAACCGTTGGCAGAGCCAAGTATAACCGGAATTTCGGACGCGTGACGAACGTCACCCGAGTTCGCTGCAAAAGGTCGTTAACAGGACTGCCAAATCTGACGGACACTGTAAGATTCTCCCAGAGTTCTGAACAGCCTCCGATGGGATGGACTATCAGGCATATTGGTCTAGAATTTGGATGTATTCCGCACGATAATGACCTAGCATAGGGAGAAGCCTCTGGTTGCGGAGCTGCCCATGCGAACCTTACGACGCCCGAAAACGAAAATAGTCTGCACACTCGGCCCGGCTACTTCTTCCGACGAGACCTTGAGGGAGTTGGTGGCCGCGGGGATGAGCATCGCGAGACTCAACCTTTCGCACGGTTCGCTTGATCAGCACGCAGAGGACGTTCGACGCGTAAGGAAAGCGGCGGACCGGGTGGGCGTCGCGGTGGGATTGATGGTCGACGTCCCAGGTGCGAAATACCGGACCGGGCCGCTGGGGACGGGTGTGCTCGATCTGAAGCGTGGCGACCGCCTTACGTTGACAAGCAAAGACGTAGTCGGAACGCAGAACCTGGTCACGGTCACGCCTCCCGGCATTCACAGGGACGCGGCCGCCGGTACCTCGGTACTCCTAGACGATGGACTGATCGAGCTGTTGGTTGACGCCGTCCGTGGCGACGCCGTCGATTGTCAAGTGCTCCGGGGAGGTCGCCTCACCGAGCGGCGGGGCGTGGCAACTCCAGGCAAGTCTCCGTCGCAGCCTTTTCCGGACGAAAAGGCGATGCAGGCCTTGGAGTTCGCGGCGGAGCACGAAGCCGAGTTCGTAGCGTTGTCGACCGTCACGAGCGCAGGAGACGTACTTCGAGCTCGGGGAGTACTGAACTCTGGTGGGCTCGATGCGATCGTGATCTCGAAGATCGAGCGGGCCGAAGCGCTGGACTGTTTCGATGACATCATGGAGGCGAGCGACGCGATCATGGTGGCACGGGGTGACATGGGGGTGGAGGTCCGTTTCTCCCAG
>CAUZJF010000170.1:0-5367 GCA_963579975.1 Dehalococcoidia bacterium | reverse complement strand
ACGTTCTGGTCAACAACGCGGGCATCTGGCGCACGACTACTGTGGAGCACACGACTGTCGATGAGTGGGACGAGGTGATGACGGTAAACGCTCGTGGAGTGTTCCTGGGCACCAAACACGCGATCCCCGTCATGAGAGAAGCGGGCGGCGGATCCATCGTGAACATCTCGTCAACGACGGGGCTTATCGGAGGCGAGCAGGGCGGCGTCTACGGCGCCTCCAAGGGCGCAATCAGGGCGCTGACTAAATTCACCGCTGTTCAGCATGCCAAGGATGGAATCCGAGCGAATTCGGTACATCCCGGCTCCGTCGACACGCAGATGATCGCCGCCAACATCGGGACCCCGGAAGGTCGGGCCACGTCAATCTCTCGCATTCCGCTGGGCCGCATTGGCACCGTCGACGACGTCGCCTACGGTGTGTTGTTTCTGGCGTCCGACGAGTCGTCGTTCATTACCGGCGCCGAGCTCGTCATCGACGGGGGAATGACGGCTCAATAAGGGACGTTGCCTATCTTGGCAAGGCTGGGTTCTGCTCGCGGTCGGGCGCATCGCCAGCGCCCCTACCAAAGAGCGGTCGGGCCCCAATACCGTATTGGGAGCCCTATACCCAAGTCCGTGCCCCGGGAGGCTCTTCGATCAAGCCGCCGGACGTACTATCGTATCTGGATGACGTTTGGCCGGTTGTGAATACCGGCCGCCGCGCCCTATTCGTTGACTATGACGGAACGATCTCCCGGATAGCGCCGACGCCAGACCAGGCCATGATGTCGTCGCGAGCCGCCCGTTCGCTCGAAATCCTGTCTCGGTACATCGAACTGGTTTGCATCGTCTCTGGTCGGGGCGTGCGGGACCTCTGGAACAAGGTCGGCGTCGAAGGAATCGTTTACGTGGGGAATCACGGGGTCGAGTATCTGAACGACGGCGATGTCGAGGTAGCCCCCGAGGTGGCCGCGTACCGAGATGACGTGAAGAGGGTCCTCGACCACCTTAGGGCCCACGCGGACGCACCGGGCCTTGTCTGGGACGACAAATACTATAGCGCCTCGGTCCACTACCGCGTTGCCGAGGACACTGGAGCGGCTCGCGACGGGCTGGCTCACGCTCTTGTTTCCGCCCCTGGGGTAGACAGCCTCGAGGTGTTCTGGGGAAAGATGGTCCTGGAGATCAGGCCGCCGGTTGGAGTACACAAGGGGTACGCGGTCCGAAAGCTCGTCGGGTAAAAGCGGATCGAGAGCGCAATCTACGTGGGAGACGACACCACGGATATCGATGCGCTCCAGACGCTCAAGGACTTGCGAATGGAAGGGTGCGTCGTCGGGTTCGGAGTCGCCGTTCTGCAGGATGATTCACCTGAAGGGCTTGCCCGGCTGGCCGACTTCAGTCTTGGCTCCGTTGAGGGCGTCGAAGTATTTCTCGATTGGCTGGCAGGAGTGGTTGCGCCGCAACCACTCCTGGGAATGGACGTATGAGTTCAGGCTGCCGCCAGTTCGCTCAGGAAGCTGGTAGACCAACTCTCCGCAGTGTCCCTCTTGACCACTTCCATCAACGCTTCCCAGCGTTGCGCGCGCTCCCGTCGCGGCATGTGGAGGGCGCGGTTTATGGTGGAGGCAGTCCCGTCCACGTCGTAGGGGTTGACGACTGGCGCGTCCGTCATCGACTTCGCGGCTCCGCAGAATCGCGAAAGCACGAGTACACTGGGGTCGTCGTCTTGAGCCGCGATGAACTCCTTTGCGACAAGATTCATCCCATCGCGTAGGGGCGTGACCAGGTAAATGTCTGCCTGTCTGTAAAACTCGGTCAATTCCTCTAGCTGGTACGATCGGTACAGGTACCTGATAGGCAACCACCCCGCCTCCGAGAATGCGCCGTTGATCTGCCCCACGAGCCGGTCGACCTCTTCTTTTTCTCGAATGTACTCGGGCATCCGGGTGCGTGACGGCGTTGAGATCTGGACCAGGCTCAGCTTGCCGCGAAGCGAGCGGCTACGCTCCAACAACCTTCGAAAGGCCCTGAGCCGCTCGGGGATGCCTTTGGTGTAGTCGAGGCGGTCCACCGCCAGGACCTGCTGTTCTTGGGGCCTTCGTCTTGCAGACCGTCGCGTTTTGGTGTCATCTGACTCGTTGCTCTTCGGCCGGAACGGTGTGGGGTCGATGCCGATGGGGTAGACCCCGGTTTGGAAGGAACCGTTCTCGATGGTCATTGTCCGGCCCTCGGACACTTCCTTGACCTCGAGTTAAGATGTCCTCGTGAAGTTAAAAAGGTCGTTTTCCGTTTGGAATCCGACCAGATCGTAAGCTGCCAGCCCCGCCAGCAGCTGTGCCGCCGAGGGTAGGACAGCGAAGATCTCCGGAGGCGGAAATGGCACGTGCAGGAAGAATCCAGTCTTGCCCGTCCAGCCCAGGCGGCGTAGCTCGTTGCCAACTAGCACAAGGTGAACATAGTTCACCCAGACGATGTCGTCGGGTCGCAATAGGTGGAAGAGGTTTTCAGCGAAGCGCCGGTTGATTCGCGTGTAAGCCAGGTGGGTGTTCCGACGGACGTGCACCCGCTCGGGGAAGCTGTGCATCAGCGGCCAGAGAGTCCTGTTGCAGAAGCCTGAGTAGTACTGGCTTACGTCATCCTCAGAAAGGTCTATTGTCGCGAGATCGAAATAGTCGGCGCGCTGGAGCTTCGGCTCAGCGTCGGGCCTTTGTCCGGCAGTCTTGCCGCTTCCACCCGAACCAGAGTCCGCCCTGTCGCTGCACGATCGGCTTGAGCGCTCTCAAGAGGCCGCCTACAGGGTCTCCTTCCCCCGGCGAGGCGAGCATCGAGGGTACGCGGTTTGACACGATCACCAGGTGCTGCTTGTCGCCCATTGGCTTCGTTTCTCCACTACTCTGGAGATTGTCTCTCCGTTTTCGAGGGGTTCGGTTATATCGGCGTGCCCCAATAATAGCGAGTTGCCGGCGTCGTGGCGTGGAGGCCAAATCGAGACGGTGAGAGAAGCGGCCGCTAGACACGGCGGGATATCGCCCGATAGACTTCCGGCTGTCGCCACCAGATGCCAGGAGTCTGAGAAAGGACGAGAGCTTGGTCAATCAGATTGCCTATGTCGGCAGGGACATGCGGGTCCATCTGACCGATGCGGAAGGGGCCGAATCAACCGCCGTCGAAGCTCCAGGCAAGACTCATGCGTGGCCGGCGTGGTCCCCGACCGGAGGACGCGTCGCGTTTTCAGTATTTTCGTCGGGGAGTAACGGAAGCGGTCTTCTAGCGCTGTATCTCCACCAGGTAGGGCGCAAGCGATGTCAGAGACTGTACGCCAACGAGCCGGGGACCGATGCAATCGCCCAGGGGACGCCACACTACGCGTTGTGGTCGCCAGACGGAGCCAGGCTGGCTCTCATAGGGCGCACCAAACGTCCTGGCCTGACCCTGTTTACCGTTGACGTCTCGGACTCTCGAAAGCCCTTTCGGGTCATTGACGGAATGCCGATTTTTGTCTCCTGGTCTCCGGACTCGCGCTTTCTGCTGGTCCATTGTGGCCGAGAGCACTACCTCGTCGACTTTGTGGGGGAGACAGGAGTGTCGAGGACGAAGGGCGAGTCGGGTCTTTACATGGCCCCGTCCTGGTCACCCGTGGCCAACCAGTGCGCTTTTGTCCGCGAGGAGGGCGAATCGACGCAGTCCCTGATCGTTGAAGACTTCGACGCTGGGACAACCAGGTCGGTTATCGATGTTACCGGCGCGGCGGCGTTCGCGTGGGGCCACAGTGGCGACAGGCTAGCCATTGGACGCGACCCCCGCGAGGGCGCCCGGCTTTATGACGGCCTGTGGGTGGTGGGTAACGACGGGTCCGGGGAGACGCGGCTCACGGGCGATCCGGTCCTCAGCTTCTTCTGGTCCCCGACAGACTCGCGGATAGCCTACGTTACTACCTCGGAAGACTCGATGGACTCGTTACGGTGGGTCGTCGTCGATTCTGAAACGGGTAAGCTGCATCCGCTTGCCGATTTCACTCCGACGGAGGAGCAGCTAACAGCGTTCATGTTCTTCGACCAGTACGCCCAGTCGCACAACCCATGGTCGCAGGACGGCGAGAGGATCATCTTTTCTGGGTCGGACTATGGAGCCGTCGGGCTGGCTCCGTTTCCCCACCCCGGTCGATCGTCGATTATCGTGCTGGACTCGCGCATCGGCGAAACGACGGTGGTGGCTGAAGGAGTCTTCGGCGCCTGGTCACGAGGCTGACGGCGCGGGGCCTGGTAGCTCGTCAGGCCCGTTGCGCCAGCGACTTGTAGTCGCCCCCTTCAGGTCCGGTGTAGACCTGAAGGGGGCGGGCGATGCGATGTTCGTCGTCTGTGATCATCTCGCGCCACTGGGCCATCCAGCCGACTGTTCGAGGGATCGCGAACAACACCGGAAACATGTCGGTCGGGAACCCGATTGCCTGGTAGACGATCCCGGAGTAGAAGTCGATATTCGGATAGAGCTTGCGACTGACGCAATATTCGTCTTCCAGGGCAATCCGCTCTAACTCCAGGGCGATGTCGAGCAGCGGATTGGTGCCCGTAACTTCGAACACCTCGTCGGCCAGCTGCTTGATGAGGTGGGCCCGGGGGTCGTAGTTCTTGTAGACGCGGTGGCGAACCCCATGAGTCGGCCTTCACCGTGTTTGAATTCTTCTATGGCTTCCGGGACTTTGTCCTTCGTCCCGATACGCTGGAGCATTCGTATGACGGCCTCGGTAGCACCACCGTGTGCGGCCGTGAGGGCCGAGTATGGGTCTGCATGGGAGCTGTGCCGACGCCTCTCATCACGGTGGTGCTGCAGTTCTGCTCGTGGTCGGCGTGAAGTATGAACAGGACGTCAACAGCCCGCTACAGGATCTTATTCGTCCGGTATTCGGTGTCGGCCAGCGGATGGAACATCATGTTGAGGAGGTTGCCCTTGAACCACTTGAACTTAGGCACCTGTTCCTCCGAACGAACCTGCGCGACATTGGCGCGAGACAGGCCACTTGCCGGAAATGATACCCTCACTGGCCTCGCGCCAAGCAGGATCTTACTTAGACCCCCTGTCGCAGCTCGGCATCACGGTTTCAGCCGGTCAGGAAGACCGGCTGTGTCCAGGCCCTTTCGCCGGGAGATGAGCTCCTGACCGTAGCGCGTACATACCCTTCGTCACCTCCAGGCTTGTAGCTTGGCTCAGGGCCCTCCGCCTCGGCAAGCACGGTCCCGTCCCGGCCAGTGAACCGTGTCTGGTAGATGAGGTCGCGCCACTGCTCTATCCGAAGGCAGATCCGCTCCGGAGACGCCTCAACCTCCTCCAGGACGATCCCTGTCGAGGCGTAAAACTCTCCAGCCGCGATGGCGTTAACGATCGC
>CAUZJF010000169.1:0-5387 GCA_963579975.1 Dehalococcoidia bacterium | reverse complement strand
TTCGACGAGTGGGCCGAGGTTTTCGGATCTGAACGACTCACCGGGGCCCTACTCGACCGCCTCACCCACCATGTGCACATCCTGGAAATGAACGGGGAGAGCTTCCGCCTCAAGCAGAGCAGACAAGCCGAAACTGTTCCTCTCCAGGACAACGACCTCCAAGACTCGTAGCTCGATTCCCGTCTCCCCTGTTCTCACTCCGGTGGCATCCTTCCAGGGCGGTCAAGGCTGTAGCCCACAGGACAAACTGACGGTTTTTGCTCTCCTCCGTCCTTCCCGATCACACTCCCGCCAGAACTACGAGCGTCAGACCGTTACTGTCGTCCCCAATGGGACGGTTTTGCTCCGCCACGGTAGTACAGTTTCTCTTCGCCCTTGACAGCTGGAACCGGGTGGGTAGTTCGCGAGTTCGTCGAACCCGAAGGTTCCCAGTACATCGGAGTCATTGAGAAAGGTGAAACGGACAGTCATTGAATATTAGGTCGATACGGACGTCAAGGCGACTCACTCCCCGGAAGGCACCGCCTCCGACGCGCCTTCTGACTCCGCAATAGCCATCGCCTTCTTCTGGCGCCTGTGTAGCAGCCCCCACACGACTACAGCAATCACCAACACGCCGCCGCCCGCCAGTGTTAGGATCCCGAAGTAGTCGGCGATGAACGACTCGATCTCCTCGCCGAACAGAAACACCAGCACGCCGATGAACACGTAGCGGGCGCCCCTTCCGATCAGCGAAGCAATGATGAACTGCCTGCGGTCGAGATGGAGGGCTCCGGCGGTGATGGCGAAGACTTTATATGGAATCGGCGTGAAAGCCGCGAGCAGCGTCGCCCACGTCCCATACCTGGCAAACAGCTTCTCCGTCTGCTGTATTCGCGTATCTGGAAACCACCTGTAAAGCAGCGGCCTGCCCAGGCGCCCTCCGACCCAGTGGCCGACTATCGCCCCGGCAACGGACGAAACGGCCACCAGTGCTCCGAGCCAGATCGCGTTGCCTGGCTGAAGGATCGCCACTCCGACGAGTAACGGGTCGGGTGGGATCGGGAAGAAGATCGCCTCGACGAACGAGCTGACCGCCAGCGCGACGATGGCCCAGTCGCTTTCGGCGAAGCCCACAACCCAGTCAGATAGTTCGTGGATCAGGTTGCTCATCCTAGGCGAGTCGAGGTGCACGGTGCGGGCGAGTCATCGTTGGCAAGAGCCTCGAGCCGCTATCACGCACGATGGATGTCAACGTCGAACCCGTATGTCTGGCCGCCTACGGTGGCCGAAGCGCGTCGTTTTTCTAGCGTCGCGCCCTCTCTCGCTTGGGGCGAAGCCATCGCAGCGCCGTCCTCGCCCACCACTTCGGAAGCCTCACCGTCCACTGTTATGCTGAGCTTCGGTCCGTATCCAAACGTACCGCCGTCGTGTATGCCGGCGAGCACCTCTTCGAGCTCTCTCCGGAGCTGCCGTGCCTGTTCGACAGTGACCGCTTTGAAGTTAACTGCCTGGCCCGGCAAAGCCTGAGCGATCCGGCCCAGGTCCGTGCTGATCACGGTGGCGATCTTCGTATAGCCGCCCGTAGTGCCACGGTCGGCCAACAGGATGGTGGGAACACCTTCGCCCGGCACCTGGACGGCGCCCGCGGGGCTGCCATCGGAGACGATGTCTGCGCTTGTCTGGTGCTCGATAGTAGGACCTCGCAGCCGATAGCCCATCCTGTCCGACTCTGGAGAGACGGCGTACGAGGAGTTCAGGAACGTCGCGATCGCTTCTTGGCCAAAGGCCTGGTGCTGCGGCCCAAGTACCACTCGAATCTCGTGCTCGTCGCCGTACTTCGGAGCGGCGAATCCGTCCGGTAGGCTGCGCAGCTCAAACTCGGAACCCTCGTCCAGCGCGGGAGCGTCGATGGTGTCCCCGCCAGCCAGAGGGCGGCCATGGAAGCCACCGATCGCTGCCTTGACGTATGTGGACCGACTTCCCATCACCAGTGGCACATCGATGCCGCCGGCGACCGCCAGATAGGCGCGCACCCCGTCCCTCGGACCGCTGAAGCTCAAGACTGAATCGGCGCTGACCTCGACGCTTTGCCACCGCGGCAACCGCTCGCCGTCCAGCTCGGCGGAAAGGTCCGCGCCGGTGACCGCGATCCATGTGTCGACGAGCAACTGCACGCGTGGTCCATTCACTGTAAGTTCCAGGCCGGCGGCCGTCTCCTTATTCCCGACCAGCAGATTCGCAGCCCTCAGAGCGAACTCGTCCATTGCCCCGGATATCGGAACCCCGAACCGCTGATAGCCATACCGCCCCCGGTCCTGGACGGTCGTGAGCATACCGGGCTCGATTACTTCCAGCGCCCGTGGACTCACTGCCTGACCTCAATGGTGGGTTCGTATTCGCCGGACTCGATCAGCGACCTTAGCTCGTGGTACTGTTCCTCGTTCGCAAGAGGTACGAACCTGATGTAGTCTCCCGCGGAAATCAGGGACGGCGGGTCCCGGTCGGCGTCGAACAACTTGAGGGGAGTCTTGCCGATCAGCCGCCACCCGCCGGGGCTGGCGACCGGATAGACGCCCGTTTGGCTGTCGGCGATTCCGACCGAGCCAGCCGGAATCTCGACTCTTGGAGTGTCCAGCCGTGGCGTTACCAGCTTCTCTGATAGGCCGCCCAGATATGGGAATCCCGGCGTGAACCCCATCATGTGGACGAGGTAGTCCGTGCCCGAGTGCAGGCCGATAACCTCATCGACGGTCAGCCCTGCATTCTGCGCGACGAAAGCCAGGTCCGGCGCGTACTGACCCTGGTACAGCGTCGGTATGCCTATAGTCCTGCCCCGCTGAAACGTCCCTTCGTCCATCGACGACTCGATGTCGGATAGCCGATCTTGCAGGTCAGCCAGCGTTGTTCCCATCGCGTCGTACTGCACCAGCAGCGACCGGTAGGTCGGGATGATGTCTACGATGCCAGAGACGCCTTCCTGCTCAATCGCCCCTGTTAAGCTGTGGACGCGTCGATTGATCTCCGGGCTGATTTCGTCGCCCAACTCGACCACGAGGGCCTGGTCTCCGGCGGGTAAGTACAGTGGTCTGGCGTAGATCATTGGGTGATCGGCAGGGATCGGGATTTGTGGTCGCGCACGAGTATCCGAGGTTGTGCCGCGACGGCTATACGAGCTCGCCGAGCGGCGCGACGGTAACTCCAGCCGACTCCAGCTCGCGGCGCAGCGTTGCCGCCATCTCGACGGCTCCCGGCGTGTCGCCGTGGATACATAGGCTGTCGGCCTGCACCTCGATTTTGGTGCCGTCGATTGCCGTCGCCAGCCCCTGTGTGACCATGGCGAGGCTCTGCTCGACGACCTGGTCGACGTTTTCGAGGACCGCTCCCGGTTGGGACCTGGAGACTAGTGTGCCATCGGGATTGAGTGCCCTGTCGGCGAAGATCTCGCGGGCCACGCGGACGCCCATCTCGTTGGCGACGGATACCCACTGGGACCCGGCCAGGGCGACCAGCGCCATGCCCGCGTCGACCTCGGCCAGCGCCTCGCAGATGGCACGCGCCAGCTCGGAGTCGTTCACCGCGCGGTTGTACATGGCGCCGTGAGGTTTGACGTGCTGGAGCTTCTTGTCGCGGGTGAAGGCCTGGAGGGCGCCGATCTGGTAGACGAGGTCGTCTCTAGCCTCCTCGGGGCTAACCGCCATGTTCCGGCGGCCAAAGCCGACGAGGTCCGGGAAGCTCGGATGGGCCCCTACGGCGACGCCATGCTCTTCGGCGAGGCGTATGGTCCGTCTCATCCACGTGGGGTCGCCTGCGTGAAACCCGCAGGCAATGTTGGCTGAGCTGATGTGCTTGATGACCTCTTCATCGAGGCCCATCTTGTACATTCCGAAGCTCTCGCCCATATCGCAGTTGAGGTCGATTTTCAGGGACATTGCTGTAAGCCATTATAGATGCACGGGTAGCTGCACTACAATGTAAGCTGGCTAGGAACGATGGGGCGGGAGGCTGTTGGGTCTTTCTATTTGTACCGTTCGTGCTGCCTGTCGAAATACAGTGCTCCGCGGTGCAACCTGGTCAGGTAGAAGCCAAACGGGGGAGCCTGATGGTCGGGTAGAGCGTCGGTATTGTACAATCTCCGGCGCTACGGACTGCACGCAACAAGACAATGATCGATCAAGCAGTATTCGAAGAGGGCGTTCGGCTTACCCTTATCGGCATGGGGACGGCATTCGCGCTACTTGCCGTAATGAGTTTGGTCATCGCCGTGGTCGGATGGACTGTCGGGCCAGGTTCGAGGTGGGCCAGACATAGCGGTACCACGACATCTGACGAACCAGACGATTCGGACGAACAGCGGGGCAAAGCGCTCGCCGCCGTCGCGGCGGTCAGCGCTTTGCTGGAGAGGGACGGGGAAAGGGGATAGGAAGGCTGTCGGCGGCCTGTCGACCGCACCCAATCCCCAACACCGATTGCCGTCGATACCACTGATGAACTACAAACGAGCGAGGCCATCTCTCTTCCCACGCGGGAGGAAGAGGGATGGCTGGCCATCAAGCGATAGCCTTTGAACGACCTCCAAGATTTCTGGAGCTCGACCGGTTTTACCAGCATCGACTGGCAAGACGGGGTCCTGATCCTGATCGGCGTGATATTCATCTATCTCGCCATCACCAAGGAGTGGGAACCGCTCGAGCTTCTGCCCATAGGGCTGGGCATCGTCATTGCCAACCTGCCGTTGACAGGGATGGCACAGTCCCCGGCAAACTCGTCGGGCTACCAGGAGGCGGGGCTGTTCGGCATCGTTTTCCACTATGGCCTTGCCTTTTGGAACATCCTCCCCCCGATCATCTTCATAGGAATCGGCGCCCTCACGGATTTCACTCCGATAATTGCGAACCCGAAGACGCTCGTGCTCGGGGCCGCGGCGCAGGTCGGGATATTCGTCGCCTTTTGGGGGGCGCTCGCCACGGGCCTCTTCACTGTTGCCGAGTCGGCGGCCATCGGTATCATCGGCGGGGCCGACGGTCCTACCACCATCTTTCTGTCGGCGAAAGTAGCCCCTGAGATCCTCGGCATTACGGCCGTCATCGCCTACTCATATATGGCGAGTGTCGCGTTCATACAGCCGCCGCTGATGAAGCTCTTGACGACCGAGAAGGAGCGTCAGATCGAGATGAGGCACTCCAGGGAGGTGTCTCGGGTGGAGAAGCTGCTGCTGCCTCCTATCGCGATGATTCTCATTATCCTCGTCGTCCCGCGGTCCGCCCCATTGATATCGATGTTCATGATCGGCAACCTGTTCCGAGAGAGTGGAGTCGTCCCTCGACTCTCCGATGCGGCATCCAATGAGCTACTAAACGTCGCGACCATATTCCTGATGATCACCGTCGGCACCCAGCTTGTGGCCG
>CAUZJF010000168.1:0-5401 GCA_963579975.1 Dehalococcoidia bacterium | reverse complement strand
CGACCGGATAGAGCGTCGAGACGTAGAGAGTGTTCCGTCCAGGCTGGCTCGCCAGCCTGTGGGAGTAGTCACCTACCGAGCCGGGCTGGAGCCACGCCCTGATCCAGTCGATGTAGTCGGTCGTTCCTCCTCCCGACTGGGAGACCGCGACGTCGCTTTTGGCGTGCAGGAGAGGTCCGGCGCCGCCGTGGTAAGGCGACCGGATGATCTTGTGGGCACGATCGTAGTTCGGGGTCTCGGGGTCGTCGCCCAGGTACAACTCGGCGAACCGGCGGGCGCGCCTGACGTTCTCAGATACGGTAGGGTCGGCCAGACCGAAGCCGTAGAAGGCCTGACAGCCTTCGCCCATGTGGTACCAGTCCGAGTTGTAGGGGATGGTCAGGTTCCAGAACTCGTTGCGGAGCTGGGGCATGAACATGGGATGTCGCGGGCCGGGCTCGTCGGCGAACCGCTCGTCGTAGTACCGTGTCGTCGCCTCCCAGCGCTGCCGGCCCCATTCGAGGACCTGCTCGTCGCCGCCGATCGCGTAGAACGAGCCCCAGTTCTGGATCGACTCGTACTCGTCGTCGACATCGTGTACGAAGAACAGCTTGCCACCGGGGCTGACGTACTTCTCCATGAACTGCGCCGCGGCCTGCTCCATCAACGAGATGAGCCGGCGTTCCAGCAGCGCCCACGGCGGGGGTGCCGTGACCTCCGTGGCGGTGATAGTGACTGAATCGACCGCGGAGTTGCTCAACCGGCGACCCAGTGCCGGAAAAGCGGCTTGACGTCGTCGGGCAGCGTCTCGTAGACGTCGGCGCGGAGCTTCCGCACGACGAAGGGCGCCCGCCCGGCGGCCTCCATGGGAACGCGCTCGGACGAGTCAGGGTCGAGGATGTTGACGTTGAGCCACCAGGGGACCCAGCAGATGCGTATCGCAGAGCGTGTGCGGTCGCTGATGTTGACTCCCGCCGCGTGCCACGCCCTGGCGTCGAACATCAGCACGTCGCCGGGCTCGCCCTTGATCTGGACCTCCGTCGGGTAGGGTGCGTCCTCGGCCGTTCCGTATCCGCCCGTAGGGTTGTTATCGGCCTTGTGGCTCCCAGGCACGACAAAAGTGCCGCCAGTCTCCTCATTGAATGGCGACAGCATCCAAACCGTCGTGACGGTCAACACGGTGTCAGGGTATGGAGCGATCACGTGCCCTTCGTACTGCTGCCCATAAGGCCAGTCCGAGTGCCAGTTACCATGCTGGCCGGGCCCCTTTTCGCGGGCGTCAGAGTTGGGCTGCTGTGCAATGTACCTGGTGAATGAGACACGGGAGTACGGCCCCCAGAGGTGCCGTAGGACCTCGATGATGCGCTCATCGGTCAGGTAGGGCGCGAAGGACTGGTCGAACTCGATCAGGTGGCCGCCCTTCGACCCCCTGTACTCCGGCGACTGGACTGTCGCTTCGACGCTTTCGCGGACCCGGGTCACCTTCTCCCGAGGAATAACCTCTGGGATGTGGCAGAAGCCGTCAATGGTGAGATGGGCGATGATCTTTTCTGGTGTCATTTGTCGCGGTCCGGTGGGCGGGGCAGCCGCATTGTCACGACCCTCTGGGCCTTCGAATTGCGGCCGCAGACGACGTCGCCCGTCGCGACCAACCACCACTTGAACCCCCAGGCGCTGTTGGCGTCACGTTCCAGCGCCCACGACTCTTCCAGGTGCGGAGGCGTTGTCGACTCGATCCGGAGTTTGGCTGAGCGCGGACCGGACGAGCTACTGGGCAGTGATCCGGCGTCGAGGAACTGGACGCTGCTGTGCACAAATCGCTCCCTGCGTTCGTCACCCGCGTGACCTGATCTCCCCAAGCTCACAGATTCGGCTGCGCTCATTTGTGAGTAAGTGTCAGGTATGAACGTGGCGCCCATCTGTACGTAACGGTCTTCACAAATGAGGTCGCCGCGTGCACCTCTTATCTGAGTATCTGACCGGGGCTGCAGGCCGGCACGCGCCTCTACCGGACGGCCGAGGAGATGGCCGCTTCTACGGCGCGGTAGTCGCCCGGCAGTTCGACCGGTTGGTTGGCGAGCTTCGCGCCCACCCCCTCGAGCTTCTCCGTATGATACGCGATCTTGAAATCTGTGAACTTGAGGCCATTCGCCGTAGAGATGACGATAACCCGGTCACCGGAAGGTATCTCCTTCCGTTCGACCAGCTTGAGCAGCGCGGCGAGAGCCACACCCGTCTGCGGACACGCGAATAGCCCCGAGCTGTCCGCCAATGCGGCTGCGTGAGCGAGCTCGTCTTCCGTGGCCTGCTCAACAATGCCGTCGAAGGCCTTGAGGATGGGGATTGCCCTGAGAGCGCTCACGGGGTTCCCGATCTGGATGGCGGTGGCAATTGTTGGCTCCGCGACAACCGGCTCGTATTCCTTGAAGCCGTTCAGGTAGCTGTGGTAGAGAGGACTGGCTTTGGCGGACTGGGCGCAGACTAGGCGAGGTAGCCTTTGTATTATGCCCAGTTGCTGCATCATCAAGAAGCCCAGGCCTATTGCAGTCAGGTTGCCCAGATTGCCGCCGGGGACGATGACCCAGTCGGGGACCTCCCAGTCGAACTGCTGGACGATCTCGATGCTCACCGTCTTCTGCCCCTCGATGCGAAGAGGATTGACGGAATTGGCCAGATAGTAACGCTCGTCCTTGGTAAGCTCTTGAACGATCGACATGCAACCGTCGAAGTCGGTATCGACGGCCAGGGTGATGGCGCCGTTTGCCAGCGGCTGGATGAGCTGCGCTGGCGACACCTTGTTCTTGGGCAAGACCACGACAGCCGGAATCCCAGCGGCTGCGCAGTATGCCGACACGGATGCAGAGGTGTCTCCGGTCGAGGCGCAGATTACAGCCTGAATGTCGGTGCCTTTGCTGATTATCTCTTTGGCGGCCGAGACGAGGACGGTTATTCCCAGGTCCTTGAAGGAGCCGCTGTGGCTGTTGCCGCACTGCTTGACCCAAAGGTCGTCAAGCCCTATCGACTCCGCAAATCGCTGAGCTCGATGGACGTTCGTGCCGCCTTCGTAGAGCGAAACAACGTTGCGGTTGTCCAACGTGGGATAGACGAGCTCTTTTTTCCCCCATACGCCGCTTCCATACGGCTCCTGGGTCCTCATGTAGCGCTCGTCGAACAGTCGCATCCAGGCCGAGGGGCTCCTGTTCTTAAGCCGCTCTACGTCGTGCTGCACCTCTAGCAGGCCGTCGCATTCAGGGCAGCGGTAGACGATCTCGTCCAGCGGATACCGGCCTTCGCAGGCCGCGCTGCATTGGAACCAGGCGTCGTAGCTCATCGCTCACCCTCGTCGAACCGGCGCGGCTCGCGGAACCTCGTGTATCCGTCACGACCATCAGCAGTGCCCTCCAACAGGCCCCGTGCTGCCTCCGCCTGGTCTTCAGCAACGAGCAGCCTGGCCCCCATCGTGAACGTCAACTCGGGCCGGATGCCCCCCATGTCATCGGCCGAAAGCATAGCTCTTATGCCGTTGGCCTCGAGCATCCCCTTTGCGATCTCGGCCTCAGGCCTGCTGCCGAACTCGGCCACCTTGACTAAACCGGGCATTCTCTCTCGTCGTAGATATAGATATACCGGCGTCGTTCGCCTGCGCCGCCACCGACATTGTAACTCTAACCGGGCTCCTTCACCTTTGGGCGGTCCTGCAAGGCCCCAGCCACCGCTGTTCGGCGTTTGGTCGCCAGCCGGACAAGGCCATGAATACCCTCTGGCGTCGTTTGACCGGTTTTCGGCGTATTGCTAGGATGTTCGCATACCATGAGACGCCTGCCATGAATACCGATGGCCACAACAGTTGCACCGTCGCGCGAACAGCTTCGGCGCTCGTCGGGCTGGCACTAGCGGCCGGACTCCTGGTCGGTTGTGGCGCGGCGGATGAGGCCGAGACTTTCGGGCCCGCTGACGCCGGAGACGCAGCTTCCCAGCCAGCGCAAACCGAGGGGGAAGCCGCCGCACCCGGCGCCGACACGACCGAGCCGCAACTGAGCATAACCGTGTACGCCGGAAACGGGGCCGGCATCTTCGAAGGTGACGGAGGCCCGGCTGTAGAGGCTTCAGTGTTGCAGCCTGTAGGCCTCGCCATCGATTCCGCCGGCAATCTGTACATCTCGACCGAGAATCGGGTCCGTGTGGTGGCCGCCGCTACCGGTGTGATCACTACGGTGGCGGGAACCGGCCGGCCCGGCCGCAGCGGCGACGGCGGGCCGGCCGCAGAAGCCCAGGTCAAAGCGCCACACGGTCTGGCCGTCGACGTGGACGGAAACCTCTTCATAGCCGACAGCGACAATGGCCAAATCCGCCGTGTCGACGCAGTGACCGGCATCATAACCACGGCTGCCGGCGGCGGCATTCCCAAGAGGATCGGGGGCGTCCTCGATCCAGGAGACGGAGGGCAGGCCACGGACGCCTGGTTCAAAGTGCCGAGAGACATCGCCGCAGGCACCGATGGGAGTTTTTACTTCACTGCGGACAATCGCGTGAGGAAGGTTGACCCAAGCGGCGTAATCAGCACATTAGCGGGGCGGGGCCTCAATGACCTTTCCGGGGATGGGGGTCCGTCTGTCAGCGCGGGCGTGGCAAACCCGCGAGGGATCGCCGTGGACGGGAACAGCAACGTCTTTTTCGCCGATACCGACAACCAGCGCATCCGCAGGATCGACGCGGCTACCGGCATCATCACGACCGTGGCCGGTGTTGGCAAACACGCGCCCCCGAACACGTCCGACACCACATATCACCCCAAGCCCGAGGGCCAGGGGTTCTCTGGAGATGGCGGGCCTGCGACAAGCGCTATGCTGTCCGCTCCGGAGGGGGTAGCAATAGGCCCGGACGGCAACCTCTACATCGCTGACACCGGCAACAACCGCGTCCGCAAGGTAGACCTGGTCACCGGCGTGATCACCACCTTCGCGGATGGCGGATTGGTCCAGGGCGAAAGAATGGAAACCGCGCACGTCGAGAGTGGAGACCTGAAGGTCACCTTCATCAACTTCTCGCCCCCCGTGTCGATCGTGGCGAGTGGTGAAGGCGTCTTTTACGTTGCCGACCCCAAGCAAAACAAGGTTGTGAGGCTAGTTCCTTAGCGACCGCCGCGTGCAGCCGTTGGTGGGGTACTTGGGGGCTGGGTAGTGCCGCTCCTGAGAAATTCGCCCAACCTGGCGGAATACCAAAGACTCAATTCCTCACCTGGGAAAGCCGGCGCTCCCAAATCGATATCGGTAGGTTGTTAGGGCGGGCGGGTGGGATTCAGCGAAACCGAAACGAACATCAAGCATTGCCGGTACCTTGACGACATCCAACGGCGCAAGCTACGATAGTCGTACGCTAAGAAGCGAGGCACGACACTTGGGAACTCGCTAGCGGCACCCCG
>CAUZJF010000167.1:0-5427 GCA_963579975.1 Dehalococcoidia bacterium | reverse complement strand
GTTTGTCGGCATGGTCACGGAAGATGCTCGCGGCCGCGTCCTCGAATTTGGCCGCGTCCACGATAATTGGTTGGTGTTGCGCCAGTGCCAACGCTTTCAGCGCCAACTCGTGCCTACCTCTCGAGTTCAAGAAGGTTAGTGCCTCATAGAGGGTCCAGTTGGTTGTTACAGTAGGCCTACCACTTCGAAGGATAGCGTTCCAGGAAACGCGGCCAGTTTCGTGGTTTGCGTCTCGTGGGAAAGCAACTGCTATCCAAAGATTTGCATCATAAATGCCTCATCTATCGTGCATGTAGCTGAGGTGGGCTGTTAGCGACTTAGTAAATATACTTGTCAAGGTTTTCGGACGCATCAGTCGGTTCCGAGTCGTGCAGTTGTACTGCATCGATTTCCTCTAGTATTCGAAACTCTGCCTCGACATCCTCAGGTCTCCGATAAGCGGGCTTTCCAGGACTCTCATGGCTGTTTCCGTGTCCAGCAGGCCGCCAGAAGCGCCGACGGCTGATGCGGCTTCTCGAACGACCTCGCCGTCCTTGTCATTCATCACAGAGTGCCTAAGTCGCGGGATTACTGGGCCGATTGCTTTCGCGTTAGCTTTGGCAACTTCACTCAACGCCCGTGCGGCGTTCTTGCGCACAATTGCGCTGTCATCCTCGAGCAGTTGGGCTGCATCACCCACGATATCGATCCCTTTACGGTAAAGTTGCAGTAGCTCCGACCAGTCCTCGTCCCTGATTAGCTGTTCTACGCCGCTGTTCTTGATAGCCATGTCCCGTCTCCAGGGATCAGCTCGCCGATTTGATCGCGTCCGCGGCTTCGTTAAGGTCGTTTACCAGGGTAACGTCCAGGCTTGATTCGGAGAGCAGTCTTCGCCCTTCTTCTGCGTTCGTCCCGAGCATTCGGACTACCATCGGGAGCATCCGATCCGGCTGTGATTCGGACGCCATGACCAGTCCTCTAGCCACTATGTCACAGCGCAGGATGCCTCCAAAGATGTTGATCAACACCGTCTCGACGTTGGGGTCGGAGACAACAATTCTGAGGGCCTGAGCCACCTTCTCTTCGTCCGCGCCTCCTCCGACGTCTAGGAAGTTCGCCGGCGCCGCGCCCGCGGCATTGGTGACGTCCATGGTCGCCATCGCTAGTCCCGCGCCGTTGACGATGCATCCGACGTTGCCGTCGAGCTTGACGTAGCTAATCCCAAACTCGCCCGCCTCGGCCTCGAGGGGGTCTTCCTGGTCCGGGTCATGCAATGCTTGCAGGTCGTCGTGGCGAAACAGGGCGTCGTCGTCGAAACCGAATTTGGCGTCGGCCGCCAGGAGGCGGCCGTCTGTGGTTATGACGAGCGGGTTGATCTCGATGAGAGAGGAGTCGCGTTCTTCGATTATGCGGTACAGGGCGCCCGCGATTCCTGCTACCGTACGTACGAGCTCGGGCTCGACGTTGAGGCCGTAGGCCAGCTTGCGCCCCTGGAAGGGCTGCAACCCGAGGACCGGGTCGATAGCGACCTTCAGAAGTTTGTCGGGAGTCTTCTCCGCTACCTCCTCGATATCTATGCCCCCGGCTTCGCTCGCCATCGCGACGACTCCCTCGGCGGCCCCATCGACGACCAGACTAACGTACAGCTCTTTGGCGATATCGATGGCTTCCTCAACAAGCACGCCGTTTACCGGCACGCCCTGCGGACCGGTCTGGTGGGTCACCAGGTTGGTACCGATCAGGGCGGCAGCTGCTTCTTCCGCTTCGGCGGGACTTTCAACGACGCGCACGCCACCAGCCTTACCTCGACCGCCCGCGTGCACCTGTGCTTTGACAACCGACGTCTTGCCCAACCGCTCGGCGATTAGACGAGCCTCCAGTGGCGTGGAAGCGTAGTCGCCCTCGGGCACTGCTATGCCTGCGTGGGAGAGAATCCTTTTGGCCTGGTACTCGTGGATCTTCACGTGATGGCTCTCTGGCTCTCGAACTTGGTCGCCACGAGGCGCAATTGGGCGCCAAGCTGACGCACTTTGACCATGTCGAAGGGCATTGGGCTGTTGCGTTAAACTAGGTATTGGCGGAGGGGGTGGGATTCGAACCCACGTTCCCTTTCGGGATTCCTGTTTTCAAGACAGGCGCCTTAAGCCGCTCGGCCACCCCTCCAGCGGGCCTCGGTTTGCGCACTTCGGCGTCATGCGGCCCTCATTGTACCTTACTTAGGAGGGCTCAGAGCCGCCACACCGCGCGAGTCGTTTAGCGGAGCATCTTGGTAAGTCCGCTCAGGCCTTTGCCCGAAGCAACCTGGCGCATCATTTTCTGCATCTGACGGAACTGGTTCAACAGCTGGTTGATGTCCTGGGGGCCCGTGCCGCTGCCACGGGCGATCCGGCGGCGCCTGCTCCCCCCTATCATCTCGGGCCGGCGGCGCTCCTCGGGCGTCATCGAATAGATGATGGCCTCGGTCTTCTTCAGATGTGCCTCCGACTGCTCTTCCGCCGGCAGGCGTCCCTTTAGCGACGACATTCCCGGGATCATCTCCATGATTTGGCCGAGGGGCCCCATGCTCTTGAGCTGCTGGAGCTGCTGCAGGAAATCGTCGAGATCAAAAGTGGCTTCCAGTATCTTCTTCTCCAGCTTGATCGCCTGTTCGTCGTCGAGGTTCGCCTCGGCCTTCTCGATCAGGGTGAGCATGTCCCCCATGCCGAGGATCCTGGAAGCGAGTCGGTCGGGATAGAACTGCTCTAGCGCGTCGACTCTCTCGCCGATGCCGATGAACTTGATCGGCACGCCGGTGGCCGAGACGATCGACAGCGCAGCCCCGCCTCTAGCGTCTCCATCCAGCTTCGTGAGTACCAGGCCCGTCAGCCCCACGCGGGAGTGAAACTCGGTCGCCGCGGTGACAGCGTCCTGGCCGGTCATGGCGTCGACGACGAGCAGCGTTTCGGCCGGCGAAAGGGCGGCCTTCACGTCCTCCAATTCCTTCATGAGCTCGTCGTCGATCTGGAAGCGACCACTCGTGTCCACGATGGTCCACGCAGCGTTCAGGGCGACCGCCCGTTTCACACCGTTTCTGGCAACCTCTACTACCGTCTTGGCCGTGCCGTCCTTGTATACCTCTACCTCGATCTGCTTGCCCAGGGTCTCCAGTTGCTCGATCGCGGCTGGGCGTCGAAGGTCGGCGGCCACGAGGACCGGCAGCTGTCCCGACTGCTTCAGGTGCCTGGCCAGCTTCGCCGAAGTGGTGGTCTTGCCTGAACCGTTCAAGCCGACCATCATGACCACCGACGGAGGGCGGTCCGCCGGCTCGAGCCGCTGAACCCCGCCCCCGAGGACGCTGGTGATCTCTTCGTCGGTGATCTTCACGACCTGCTGGCCTGGGCTGAGGCTCTTCAGGACGTCACCCTCCAGGGTCCGCTCGCGTATTCGTGCGACGAGGTCCCTGGCGACTCGGAAGTTGACGTCGGCTTCCAGCAGGGCCAGGCGCACCTCGCGGAGGGCTTCGTCGATGTCCTTTTCGGTAAGGCGTCCTTTACTGCCCAGCCGTCCCAGGACGCCGTTCAGCTTTTCTGAAAGTACTTCGAACATTCGTTGCTCCCATCTTCGTGAGCGTCGTTCGACCGTCGTTTTTCGCTATGAGCTTCCGATTCGCCGCTGCCCAGACCACGATTGTAGGTACCCAAGGAACTACGGGTCAAGGCCGGCTCAACCGAGGCCTTCCCGATACAGGCGGTCAGGCAGTCGAGCTACTGCGGAGCGAGGTAACAGTCGCGGGACGCTCTACCCTTCGTCCAGGATGTCCAGCAGCCCGACCGCTAGGGCGGCCGAGGAACCCATGAGCTCCCGCTGGACAAATTCGAGTTTGTCGTCGATGGTGTGGATGCGTGAGAAGTCGTCGGCGAGGAAGAACACGACGGGGATGTCGACTGCCGCGAAGGACGCGTGATCGCTGCTACCGCCGTCAAGTCCGAGGGTGGCTCGACTCTGGACGTTGATCTCGTTCTCCCTGCCGTAGTCTACGAGCTTGTCGGTCAGAGAGAAGTTGCCTAGAACGCCGGTAATCGGTCCTGTTGCCAGGGCATCGAAGTTCAGCATCGCCAGAATGTTCCGCTGCTCGTCTTCGGTCAACGACTCGACATAGTGCTTGCTACCCAATAGGCCGACCTCTTCGGAGCCGAAAGGTATGAAGAGGAGGGTGAATGGGTACGAACGATCGGAGATCTCGCGGGCGATAGTCAGGAGCGTCGCAATGCCAGAGCCGTTGTCGTTGGCGCCGGGAACGTCAGGAACCGTATCGTAGTGCCCTCCTAGAACGACGACTCCATCGCCATTGCCTGCCGCCGGCTTCTCCGCGATCACGTTCCAGGTTCCGTGGCTCTCGTACACGACCGCGACTTCCGCGGTGGCCGTCCCTGTTCTAGCCAGAGATCTGGTCGCTATGCCGTCCTGACGAGAAATGGCGACCGCAGGTATTCCCGAAGGCTTGGCGAGACGGCCGCTGAAACCGCCGGACACGTTGTTGTAGACGATAGCGGCTACGGCGCCGGCATCGGCCACACGGTCCACCTTCTCCTGGAAGGTGATGTCTCCGCGCTCGATCAGAGCGATCTTGCCTTCGAGGGAGCCGGGTTCAACGTCTGACTCGAAAGCTCCGCCGACGTCGACCAGGGTCCCGGAAGTCCGCCCTCTTCCCGATTCCGTCATTGGGAACGCAAGGATCTGGTGTGGGGTCGGCGATGCTACCTGCAGGACCGGGAACTCAGGCGAGAGGAGCTCAATGGTGAACGGCTGGAGTTCGGCGTCGTAGCCCATAGATCGGAACTTGGCGACAAGGTAATCGGCCGCCGCTTTCTCCTGCTCGGTGGCGCTCGTGCGCGGGCTGTACTCTTCCGTGAGGATGACCAATTCGTCCCAGGCCTCGTCGCCGAGCCGGTCGACCAACCCGGTGACCGTGGCATCCTCAGCGGCCTCGGAAAGAGTCGCGACGGAAGTCGTAGCCTCGACCGCCGAAGAAACGGGGCTTTCGACCGTCGTTGCGACGGTGGTGGCGGACGACCCGATAGCAGTCGCGTCTGGTGAGGTCGTTGGCTCTGACGAGATGTCCGGCTCGGGCGTGCTCTCGCCGGAAAGTAACTCGGCTGCCGCGATCTGGGCCGGCTCCCCGCTGTTGGACTGGACATCTTCTGAGCCGCACGCGCCCAGGCCAACGACGGAGGCTACCACTAGAGTAGCGAGCAGCCAGGTACTGATTCTATTCAAGTCGTTCTCCGGCCAAGCACCCGCGAGCTTCGTTTGTTAATGATAACGTTGGGTCAAGGTGCTTGTTAGCCCGTGACTGCTTAGATCTTCCAACAACCCCCTTTCTTGCTTCGACAAGCTTGCGTTGAGTTCGGTCAAAGGGCTACAACGAACTGGCGGCGAGCTGTTTGTCGGAGAGGGGTCGTTGTTCAC
>CAUZJF010000166.1:0-5440 GCA_963579975.1 Dehalococcoidia bacterium | reverse complement strand
TAGGGGCGGACGCCTGTCGTTTCTTTTTCCTGTCGCGGTCGCCCGACGCCCAGATGGAGTTCGACCTCGACCTTGCGACGCAGGAGTCCTCCGAGAACCCGGTCTACTACGTCCAGTATGCCCACGCGCGTACCGCCGGGATTCTCCGCGAGGCCGCCAAACGCAACATTGACTACGCCGGCGGAGACCTGTTGCTGCTGACCCACGACGCGGAGCTGACGCTGGTCCGCAAAATGCTTGAGCTCCCGGAGCTGGTCGAGATGATGGCGCAGAACCTGGAGCCCCACCACCTCCCTCACTACTCGATGGAGCTGGCGACGGCCCTCCAAAGGTTCTACGAACGGTGCCGCGTCGTCTCGAACCTGCCGGAAGACGCGGAGATCACCAGAGCGCGACTGAAGCTGGTCGATGCCGCCAGAATCGTGCTGTCCCGCTGCCTGACCCTGATGCTGATGGACGCGCCGGAGAGGATGTAGGGGACGGGGTTTGGGACTAGGGACCAGGCTCGGGGGCCGGAACGCCCGCCCTAACGAACTCGACTATATCGCCAATTGTGGTGCCGACGGGGAAGACGCCGTCTACGCCTGTTTCCTGAAGGGGCCCCACGTCGGCGTCGGGGATGGTGCCGCCTACCACTAGGAGCACCCGCTCCTTGACGCCCAGGTCCTCCAGGGCCTTGACGACTCTGGACATCAACCTCATGTGGGCTCCGGAGAGGATGCTGATCCCAACGACGTCGACATCTTCCTCCTGGGCGGCCGCCGCGACGGCGTCGGGCGTCAGCCGCATGCCCAGGTAGATGACCTCCATCCCGGCGTCCCTCAGGCCCCTGGCAATGATCTTGAGCCCTCTATCGTGCCCGTCAAGGCCGACCTTGGCTATCATTACCCTGATGGGCCAGTCTCTGTCGCTCACCTGAATCTCGGCTCCATTGGCCTCAAAAAACTCCTGGGTCGGTGTGCTCGCCGTAGACCTCTCGCAGGACTCCCATCACCTCTCCCTCGGTGGCGCAGGCCCCGGCAGCGGCCATCACGGGAGTGAACAGGTTCTCGTCGGTCTCCGCGCCCCTCCTGATATCGTCCAGCGCCTTCTCCACCTCGGCGTTGCTGCGGGAGCGCCTGACTTCCGTCAACCTCTCAAGCTGACGGCCCTCCTCGGCGGTGTCAAAGTCGAAGACTTCCAGGGGCTGGGCCGTCTCAGGCCGGTACTCGTTCAGCCCGACGACGACGTGCTCTTTTCGTTCGATTCCCTGCTGGTACTCGAAGGCCGTGCCGGCGATCTCTCGCTCGATGTAGCCTGACTCGACGGCGCTCAGCATCCCCCGGTACATGCTGCCGCCGCCCATCTCCTCGATACGGTCGATGTACGCCTGGGCACGCTCTTCCACGGCGTCGGTGAGAGACTCGACGTAGTACGATCCGCCCAGAGGATCGACCGTATTAGCCACTCCGGTCTCGTGAGCGATGACGAGCTGTGTTGCCAGGGAGACCTTCATCGCGTCTTCCGAGGGGATGTCGTAGGCCTCGTCGTAGCCGCTCACGTGCAGGGACTGGGTCCCGCCCAGGACGGCGGCCAGCGCCTGGAAGGCGCCCCTGGTGATGTTGTTTTTCGGGTCCTCCCGGACGAGGGTCGAGCCCAGGGTCTGGGTGTGGAAGCGCATCCGCATGGACTCGGGTCGTTTCGCTTCGTAGCGGGTCTTCACGATGCGGGCCCACATCCGCCTGGCGGCCCGGAATTTGGCCACCTCTTCGAACAGGTTGTTGTGGCAGCCGAAGAAGTATGAGAGCCGCGGCGCGAACCGGTCGATGTCGAGACCGCGCTCAATGGCGGCCTCCGTGTAGGCCATACCCTGAGCGAGGGTGAACGCCAGCTCCTGCACCGCGTCGGCGCCGGCCTCCCGCGTGTGGTATCCCGAGATGGACACCGTATACCAGTTGGGGACGTGCTCGGTGCAGAACTCGATGATGTCAGTGGTCAGCTTAAGAGACGGCGCAGGCGGGAGGGCGAAGGTCTTCTGGCCGTGGAACTCCTTCAGCGAGTCGTTCTGGACCGTTCCCCGGAGGGCGCTCCACGGCACGTTGCGAGATTCGGCTACTCCCAGGAACATACCGAGTAGCACGATGGCCGGGTGGTTGATGGTGAAGGAAATACCTACTCTATCCAGCGGTATGGCCTCGAACAGCTCGTCGACGTCACGGATGGTGTCGACGGCCACACCGAGACGGCCCACCTCGCCGTCGGCCAGCTCGTGATCCGAGTCGTAGCCGGTGAGGGTGGGATGGTCGAAGTCGGTGCTCAGCCCCGTCTGGCCGTGGTCCAGTAGAAATCGGAATCGCTGGTTGGTCGAGCGGGCAGTGCCGAAGCCCGCGATCTGGCGGCGGGTCCAGGGCCTGCTGCGGTACATCGAGGGGTACGCCCCCCTGGTGAAGGGCGGAGCGCCCGGAAACCCCAGGCCTGCCTCGTAGTCGAGATGCTCTACGTCTTCTGGTGTGTAGAGACCTCCAACCTCGATTCCAGACAGGGTCGTGAAGGTCTCGTGCGTCTCCGGCGTCCGGTCGACCGCAGGCTTAAGCTCGGTTTTTTCCCACTCCTCCCTGCCGCCGCGGATTCTGCGGACTCCTTCTTTGTCGAAAAGGCCCATCTTTCCTCTTCTGGATTCTACGGCTGCGCGTCGGCGGCGGACTCGAGGTTGCCCTGCCGATTGTAGCGCTCGGTCTTCTTGATATAGCTCTCGCAGAGCTCCGCAATCAGCTTCGTATGGCGGTCCTTAACCTCGCCCCTGACCTTACCCGGCACGCCGACTACGAGCGAGCGCGGTGGGACCTTCACGAAGTCGGCGACGACTCCTCCCGATGCCACCAAGCTGTCGTCACCGATCTCGACGCCCTCGTTCACCGTGGCGCCGCTCCCAAGGAGCACCCGGTCGCCTATCTTCCTGGCGTGACAGAGGACCATGTGTCCAATCACCACCCGCTCTCCGATTACCACGTCGGCGTCCCCGTGGAGCACCGAATTGTCCTGTATCGACGTGTGCTTTCCGATGGTCATCTTTCCCATGTCGGCCCTGATCACAACGCCGGGCCAGATGCTGGCGCCCTCGCCGATCTCTACGTCGCCTACCACGTAAGCGGCCTCGCTGACGAAGGCCGTCGGGTGGACGCGGGGTGAGGCCCCGTCAAGACTCCTGAGCATTGTACGAACCTCACCCCTGGCCCCTCTCCGCGCGGCGGAGAGGGGCGGTTTTATGGATGTGTTGGCTTGGGGTCGCGTCAGTCTATCACGGGGTGTTGCTCCGATGCGTTCCTACGGGGCCGATCACGCCATCCAGCAGACTGCCCCATCGCGTGTTAGGTTAGATAGTTATGTTATCCTAGCCGCCGTGCCGGGGCCGATTGCCCCGGAGAAGTTGGTCCTCAGATGCGAATGGGCGGAAGATATCCGGCGCTGATACTGTCCGTATGCGTGGCCCTTGTCGCAGCGGCGTGCTCGTCTGGTACAGATCCAACGGCAGCGCCTGCGGCGACGTCGCCCCCCCCTCCGGCGCCCGTCCTGACCCCAACTCCCGAGCCCACGTCCGAGCCTTCCAATCTACTTTTCAGGTACACGGCTGCCATGAGAAAGGTCGAATCGGGCCAATACGAAGATGCGATCCCTCAGTTCGACCTCGTGATACGAGGCCTGCCTATACTCGCACAGGCGTATTACGGGCGCGGAGTCGCCTTCATCAAGCAGGAACAGAAGCAGGAGGAGCTGGGTCTTGCGGACCTGAATAAGGCCATCGAGCTCAAGGCCGACTACGCCGAGGCCTACCACGAACGCGGAGCGTTGCTCATCAGGCAGGACAAGACCGACGCCGGCACCGCCGACCTACGTCAGGCCCTCGAGCTGTACGAGGCCGACAACAACGAAACAGGCGCGGCCGAGATCAGACAACTATTAGAAGGCTCCTGACCCGTACTCTGAGCCAGACGTGCACCCCTACCGCCTTTCGAGGCAAACCCCTAACCCCTATCTTCCGGTACAGGTACATTAGCCCCTGATGGCACCGGGCTCCGGTTAGTCTCACATCTTCGAACTCCGGCGACCAGAGTTTCTTCACCTCACGGGTGATTTCGTTGTCCGGCAGGCTTGGGAACAGGCGGTAGCCTTCGAAGCATAGAGCCTGCAGGCGGTCGTCCCTCGTGATCCCCGCCCGGGCATGCAGGAAAGGCAACACCGCGTTGACGGCAACCTCTCGCGCTCTTGTCTCGCCGATGAGCGCTGGGACGGTCAGCCCTCGATAAGATTGCTTGGTCTGCCGACTGCGAGCCGGTCCTCAAGGCCCGTCTCAAGCCCGCCAGCGTTGAGCAGCATCGCTTTCAATGCCAGCAGCCGGGTCGCCGATGGCTCATGACGAAGCTTGCTCAGCAGAACAACGGGGACCGCCAAGGCCAGCGCCCTGAAGGGCTTCCGGTTCGAAGCGTACCCCAGGGTGTCCATGATGGCCTCGTAGAGGAGATGTTCGCCGTCGGACGACCCCATCATCTGGATGGCGAAGCCACTGCTCCTGCCGACCTGTCGCAGGTCGGCGGCCCGGTCCAACAACGCTCCGATCTCGTCGGTCCCCCGGCCGCGGAGGACGGGCGGCCGGTCTCGGCGACGGTTCCCGGTGATCACGTCGCGGTCGGCCAGGGACACCACGGGCACTGCCATGTTCGACTGCTGAGGCGTGGCGCTGGCCCGTGAGCGGAGAACGACGTTGAAGGGCGACGCCGTTGTAGTTGGGGTCCCTGTGGTGCCCGTCGCGGCGCCAGTCGGCGGCGTCGACATGGAGCTCAACGTCGCCCTTCAACAACTCGCCGTCTTCTGTCTCGAGGACGCTGTCCTTGAAATCTGGGCCCGCTCGACCGTCCTCGGTCGTCAGGTCGGCTCTGAGAAGGTCGGCGTCGAGCCAGAGTTTCGCTAGTGCGCGCTCAAACGGCCTGGGCCGATTGGGTTCGGTGAGCATAGCACCAGAGTGGAGTTAGTCGACGCAACTACATTCATATCGATACGTAATGTACCATATCGGCGGTCATCGCGACTCCAACGCGCTGCACACTAAGGGATCACTGGACGTGTCACCGTGGCGCCTGTCGGCGACCGCTGATAGTATCTTTGAGAAAAGCCAAATCAGGAGGTCCCAGAAAGTGGGAATAGACCCGAACAAACTACGACTGACGGGCGAGAATTCCTTTCTCAGGCTAGGCCACGAGGAAGGCGGCGAATCGACGGCGCAGAACAGCCACTGGCGTATTCACGTGTCGCCAAAAGGGGTCGGTCACGCCCTCTTCACCAAGAGCGAGTTCACAAACGGCGAGCCGAGGATCTACGCGGACAACATCGCGCTGGCGCGCTGGCTGCAGGAAGGGATCATGGAGTCGATGAGCTCGGACTACTCGGGCGAGAACATTCTGGTCAT
>CAUZJF010000165.1:0-5466 GCA_963579975.1 Dehalococcoidia bacterium | reverse complement strand
CCAGTTCGATGTGTCTCCAATCTCGAAGTCGTTGCTAAAGACCTGGTCCGCCGAAGCGATCGCGGCAAAACTCAACAGCGCGAAAACTGCGACTCCACCCGCGAACAGCTGTTTGAGCCACCGAGGATTCACGTTCATTAGAGATCCTCCTCAAAAATCTGTCCGAGGTCCCCGAAGGTCCTACAACCCGGTTTGGCGATTCGAGGCGCCTCTTCGAGTCCCGCTGGTAGTTCAATCCGTATTCCATCGCCGCCGAACGAAACGATCAGTCGTAAGGCATAGCATCCTCTATGAACCGAGCACAATGACTCCATTTCGCCTTTTATCTAGTGTCAGGCAATGCATATGCCGTACTGGCCAGATGGCGAAAAGGTGACTACGGCCACGTGATCGGTGAAGGGTAGTGAAGATAGCGTGAGAAATTCGGCGGGCACCGCACCGCGGCGAGGGATTGGCGCCGCAGAGCACCTGAGCGAAGAGAGCGCCACAATCGGTCGGCTGATCCGAATGGTATCCGAGCAGCCGTGTGTCCGAACGGCGATATTGCGGGCTCCCTTTGGGGCGTGGCCCGCCGTTTCTTGAAAGCTAGTTAACCGCGAGTGTGCGGGCCCTGTAGGGTTCCGCGATCTGGTCTTCGGTCAGCGGGTAGGCCTCTTTCTGGTAGACCTGAACACGATGGGACTCGAAGTCGGGCACGTACATTCGCCCCTCGTCGTCGACTCTCACCGATCTGGGCTTTTGGAACAGCTTCTCCGGCTCGACGCTGGCGCTCTCACGCATGCGGAGCACTTTCTTGTTCGACGTCTTCATGCGATGCAGCATCGTCTTGGACAGGGTCGCGTCCCCGAGGAATTTCTGCACGAAACGCCCGTCTGGGGCAAAGAGCTGTATCCGGTTGTTGCCCCAGTCGCAAACGTAGATGTCGCCGTCCTTGTCGACGGCGATCCCCGCGGGGCGGCTGATCTGCCCGTCCTCGCTGCCCGATTCGCCGAACTTGAAGACAAACTCGCCGTCGGCTGTGAACTTCTGTATTCGGTCGTTGCGCCAGTCGGCAACGTAGATGTCGCCCTCGTCGTCGATGGCGATGCCCCACGGCATGTCGAACTCGCCGTCCCCGTTCCCGTTCGAGCCCCACTTCATCAGGTACCGGCCGTCCTTCGTGAATTTCTGCACTCGGTGGTTCATCGTGTCGATGACGTAGATATCGTCGGCGGCGTCGAAGGCGATGCCGGACGGGCGGTGAAGCTGGCCGTCGCCCGAGCCACGTTCTCCCCAGCTACCGAGGAACTCCCCGAACCGGTTGTACGCTGTGATGCGGTGGCACTTTTCGTCCGATACGAAGAGATCTTCGTTGCTGTCGACGATGATCTGGGACGGTCCAAAGATGCCTCCCTCAACGTCACAATTCTGTACCGAGCCCGCCGTCAACGCCGGGAGCCGGAAGCCATGTCCGGGTTGGCCGAAGCTGCCGAGGTCTTCGTCTTCGAGGTTCATGCTGGCGATTGGCCCCGAATTGCCCATGCAGAGAACATACAAGCGCCCCTCTTTACCGATGGCAATATCGTACAAGACCCGTGTCCGGTAGAAATATGACAGGGTCTTGACGTACGGGAACCCGGCTCTTAATAGTGCATAGGGGTTGGTCATGGCATCTCCTCTGAATGGGCACAGGGATTCTAACCCTTTCTAATTGAACTGGAACTCCCTGGCCGACACGATTAGCTGCAGCATTCTTACAACACGTGCCTCATTGCGCTCCCGGTCCGCGTCGCTACCGAAGCTCAGGTCTCCCTCGGACTCTGCATAGGTCAGCAGCCCTTGCCGGGTATCGGCCCCGACCGGGACCGGCCCGACGAGCTCGACGCACCGGTCCACGAAATCGGTCGGAGAGACCACGTCGTTCGCTGCCAGCCGGTCGACGATCGCTCTGATCCCGGGCTTCGTCACGTCTGCAACCTGCTCGGTAGCGTATTCGACTCGGGTGCTCAACGTACCGCCGTCGATCCACTCCCTGCCCGTATGCCAGCCCTCGACGGTGAGTGGGTTCCCCAATGACTGGCCCATCTCGCCGGCCGCGTTGGTGTGCGGTGAGCTATCGAAGTCCGGCAGCGGTTCGGGGCCGATGAGCTTCGCCATGCCGGTCACAAGCTCAACTGGGCTCTTAACTCTTTTGAACATCGCCTGCTTGAAGAAATCCGACCGGAAAAGGGCGCCGAGGACATGACGTACGTCGGCGTGGCTCTCCAAGTACGCCTTGACGAGGATGTCGATGGCCTCCTGGTCCTGAGGAGGCGTCTCGTTCCACGATGCGACAGGCGGCTCGTCCGCGACGAAGAAGGTGTAGAGGTGTCTCGATATGAAACGGGCCGTCGCCGGCTGCCGTACGATTACGTCGATGACGTCCTCGCCGTTGAACGGACCTGTCTCCCCTAGGAACGTTTTCGTAGCTCGATCGTGGTCCGGTCCCACGAAGTCGAAATAGGTCGGAAAGGCATCCCTCGCTCCACTCTGACGAAGCGACCAGGTGAACGTCCAGCCGGTAAAAGCCTGAGCCGCGGCCTTGACATCCTCCTCGGTGTAGTTGCCAACGCCCATGGAGAAAAGCTCCAACAGCTCACGACCGAAGTTCTCATTGGGCGCGTCGCCGAAGTTCTGGTTGTTGTCCAGCCACATTATCATCGCCGGGTCTTTGGACAGCTCAATTAGAATGTTGCGCAGGTCGGTCAGCCCGACGCGCCGGAACATCTGGAGGTGGCGCTTGGACGCTGGTGGATGTCCGACCTTTTCGGAGCCGGTGGCGAACACGTGGTGCCAGAAGAGGGCCATCTTTTCAAGCAACGGACCGTCACCGTTGACCATTCGGTACACCCAATGACCCTGTGAGATGGCCTCGTCACCTCCTTCAGTAGACGACGCGTAGTACCGGTCGAGGATGTCCTGGTCGACGTCGTCGCGGCTTTGAGTGTTCAGGAGGTCGTCTACTACGGCATCGTAACCTTTGGCCGCGTAGGCCTCCAGCTCGTCCCTTCGAGCACCAAACCCCGCGCGACGCATAAGGTGTGCTATCAAGTGAAGGTCGTTGTCACCCATCTGAGTACCTCCGTTCAGGTCCTGGACCTCAGGAATGGTCGAGCATCATTATAACCAGAAATTCCGTTGATCTTGGCTCCCGAGCAGTTTGACCGGCTAGTGCCCTCGTGCTAGACTAGGTTTTTCATCGAAATATCAGCTATGCTTTGAAGGGGAGTAGTAGCGGACTGGCCGCAGCGAGCCGGCACTGTGGGATCCGGCGCCACCGTGAACTCGCCCCGGAGCATTCGGCCTGAAGGACGCTCAATTGGGCGGATCGAGTAGGGTCGGCGGAGGCCCCGTTATAGGCCGTCCCGATGCGAATCGGGAGTGAGAGCCCCGATGCCGCATCGGGGAAGAAGGGTGGTACCGCGGGAGATCGCACGTCAGATCCCGTCCCTTAGGGGACGGGTATTTTTTTGCCCGCTCCCTCCGGATCTTTTTCGGTAGTTTGGAGGACAGGGTTATGAAGCTAACAGGGTCCCAGCTGGTCTGCGAAAGCTTGATCAGAGAGGGCGTAGAGGTAATCTTCGGGTTGCCTGGCGGAGCGATACTGCCGCTTTACCAGACGCTGCCTCAATACCCCCAGCTTCGACACATCCTGGTACGTCACGAACAGGGCGCGGCCCACGCGGCAGACGGATACGCTCGCGTCACCGGCCGGCCGGGAGTCGCCTGGGCAACCTCGGGGCCCGGCGCCACCAACCTGATCACCGGAATCGCGACCGCTCAGATGGACTCCGTGCCCATGGTGGTAATCACCGGCCAGGTGGCGCGGGCCTCTATCGGTAGCGACGCCTTCCAGGAGACAGACACGACCGGGATTACGCTACCGATTACCAAGCACAACTACCTGGTAATGGACCCGGCCGACATACCTCATATTGTCAAAGAGGCTTTCCATATCGCTGGCTCGGGCCGGCCCGGCCCCGTCCTGATCGACGTCCCCAAGGACGTCCAGATCGAAGAGGTGAACTATCCCAGGGGGTTCGAGTACCCGACGACCGTGGACCTTCCCGGATACAAGCCAAACTTGGAAGGTCACCCGAGCCAGATCAAGCGGGCAGCCAGGCTGATCGACGAGTCCGAACGTCCTGTGATCCTGGCGGGCCACGGAGTCATATTCTCAGAGGCCTTCGATGAGCTGCGGGAGCTCGCCGAGAAGGCGCAGGTCCCGGTAATAACGACCCTGCTCGGGATAAGCTCGTTCCCAGAGGACCACGTGCTATCCGTCGGTATGCCCGGTATGCACGGAATGGCGTTTGCCAGCCTTGCCATTGAGGAAGCGGACCTACTGATCGCACTGGGGATGCGTTTCGACGACCGTATCACCGGCAAGCCCAGCGCCTTCGCGCTCAGGTCCAAGAAGATCCACGTTGACATCGACCCGTCTGAGATCGGAAAGACCATCAAGGTCGACGTTCCGATAGTCGGCGACCTCAAGAGAGTGCTGATAAAGCTGAACCCGCAGGTGAGCGAGGCCGACCGCCTCGAGTGGCTGCAGCACATCGACGACCTGAAAAGAGACCATCCCTCCATGACGATCAGGGATACGGACAAGCTGATACCTCAGTTCATCATCAAGCAGCTATCCGAGGCGACGGAGGGTAAGGCGTTCGTCGTTACCGGGGTTGGGCAGCACCAGATGTGGGCGGCGCAGCACTACACCTTCACGGAGCCACGGTCCTTCGTGACATCGGGCGGCTCGGGGTCCATGGGCTTCGAGGTGCCGGGCGCCATGGGCGCCCAAGTCGGACGCCCGGACCGGGTCGTCTGGTCGGTTGCGGGCGACGGCGGCTTCCAGATGACCATGGCCGAGCTGGCGACTCTGGTCGAGAACAAGATCCCGGTGAAATTCGCCATCATTAACAATAACTACCTGGGCATGGTGCGCCAGTGGCAGGAGTTCTTCTACCAAAAGAGCTACGTCGCGACCTACTACACTCACAACCCGGATTTCGTGAAACTGGCGGAGGCCTTCGGGATGTTGGGCCTGCGCGTCACCGATAAGGTGCAGGTAAGGCCGGCCATCGAGGAAGCCATGGAATACGACGGGCCCGCCCTCATCGACTTCGTTGTGGAAGAAGAAGAAAACGTGTACCCGATGATCCCGGCCGGACAGACGATCGAGGACCTCATCGAGGAACCTCTGCCGGAGGCCGCCCGCACATGACGACGAACGGTTCCCCACCAAAACATACGATCACCGCTCTTGTGCAGGACAAACCCGGTGTCCTCAATAGGATATCGAGCATGTTCCGCCGGCGGGGGTTCAACATCGTCAGCCTCGCCGTAGGCCACAGCGAAGAGCCCAATCTTTCGCGCATGACCTTCGTCGTCGAGGGAGACGACCGCGTCGTCGAGCAGGTGACGAAACACCTTCACAAGCTCATCGAC